>JADGAZ010000003.1 GCA_015231755.1 Magnetococcales bacterium
TTTTCCTGGTGATGAACCTGAACCTGCTGGTCAGGTTCTTTTTTGCCCTGAATCGGCCATCACTCAGCGTGGTTTTTGCCAGCCTGCTGCCTCGGATGGTCGCCTGGCAAGCTTTGCTGCAAGAAATGACGGATCGGCGACGGCTACCACAGGGTAAACCCATGATCGCGGTGGGGGCTTTTTGAGGAGGCCCTAAATATAACTTTGATATTAAATAGCACAATAGCACGTGCCCATCAACAGGCCGTGACAGATAAAGAGGGGGGGGATTCTGCTACCAGATATGATCGTAACCAATTAAATTTCAGAGTATTTTTTATGCTGGTTGCTTTGTCATTCTGGATTGTTTGAATGTCAACTCCGCCTAACAATATGGTCAGCATCTTCCATAACCAAACCTAAAAAGAACTTGGAATTATGCCTAAAAAATTAACAACATACATAAAATCATTGTTATATATTATATTTTTATGCTATATGCTAAAGCAAATCGCGAACAAATTTGACATTTATCTAACAAATAACATTATAAACAATGCAATTGAACTATTAATTTTTATAATTATTTTACTACCATTCTCGATAAAATTAATCCGTAAGAAGATAATATTTATAATCTATATAGCAATATTGCTAATATGTTTGCCATTTATTATATTTGGTGAATTAATGGTACATGGAGATCTAAACAATGGCTGGCGACTTGTTTATCGTAAACCATTTAACAATGAGAAATTTCTTGGCATCTTCCGTACCCCAGATCTGGGTGCTTTGGGTGGGGATTCTTTGGCTGCAGCAATGGTAACCCCCTTACTTCCAGGCGTTGTGCATCGATCAGTCATTTCAACAAATCTGCGTAACGAATCACAAAGTGTCGGAAATGAGCCCTTGCAAGTGATCTGGCAAAACAATCTTTGGTCAGTTCCAAGTTTAAAAGAATTGTATGATTTGCCTGTGCTTGACTATTAAGCAAATCAATCCATTCTATTGAATCGGAACATAAAATTAAAATAATCGAAATCCACCCAAAAAACCCATCCGCACAAAAATCAGGATGGGTACAGGCGCGATCCGCGGGGTGAGCGAGACCTCACGAATCGCGCCACATTGGACAAAGGATCCCGAACGTGCCCCGGGGATGTGGGGTCAGGGATTCGTCCAAACGGCGCATGGCAACCGGACGACCGGACTGATGAAGCGGGCCAGGGCAAAGCCGTATTCCGCATTCATGCCTGAATACCGTACCAACGAACCCTTGCAAGATCTGTGCTGAAAACGATCTTTCCGGACCGAACAGACTGATGTTTGATTTTCTTTGGGAATACGACCAAGGCATGGCACCCTCCCCGGCATTTCTTTCCCGGATGGTTGCCGCCGCGGCCAGACCGTTGACAAACCATCCCGTCAGGGAACAAAACCGGTCCCCCAGGGGGCAAAAACGCTCCGCCGCCACGCATGTCAGGAGTCACCCGTTCTGGCGTTGGGCAGTAAGAATGAAAATGGGTTTACGCCCTTCTTGCACCTGATGTTCCAACTCCCCCGGAGACTTGCTGCACACCACCGCGTAGCCTTGATGGCGCAACCGTTCGACGATGGCGGCGGAACGCCCCAGACATTCCCGGTTAAAAATATGCACCTCCATGGCATACCGATCGGCCCGCGACAACGTGGTGTCGGTGGCGCCTTCAAACAGGTCGTACTCCCCCCCTTCGATATCACACTTCACAAAGTCGGCGCGTTGCGCTCCGGCCTTGTGGTAGAGGTCTTCCAGGGAAATGGTGGGCACTTTCTCGATGGTGTTGGATTGTTCCGCTGCGTCCAGCAAAGCGGTGATGCTGGAATTGCAACCGGTCTTGTTCGGATCCGTGTAGATCTCCAGAATCTCTCCACTCTTCTTGCCGACAGCCAGCTTGTAGGCGTCATCCAACGGGTGGCCATTCAAGGAAAGATTGGCACAAAGCTGACGATAATTGCCCTCCACCGGTTCCACCGAGATCACCCGCCGCGCCTTGCGCCACATCATGGTGGAAAGCACCCCGCAATTAGCCCCGATATCGAACACGATTTCCAGGGTATCCGGCATGGCGGCAATCTCATAACCATCCTGGATGACGATTTCGTCAAACACCAAAAAGTCCTGGGAGGTAGGACGCAGCTTGAAGGTGCCGAAAGAAGGATGACTCAACCGCAGATGTCCATCCGAATCGATGTGGGACACGACTCCCATCCCGACCCCTTCCCCGCACAACCAGTCCCACAAGGTATCGTTGCGGCAATCACGCCGGGCAAAGGTGGCCATCCCCCCATCCTTGCCTTGCAACACAAAAGGATTGGCCTGCACAAAACACAGCTTCACATGGGCGGTGACCGGATCCTTGAACAGATGACCAGCCAACTGAAGCCGTCGCCGATCAAAAAGCAAGGGGATTCTCGCAGGTTTCATGATGAAGCCTCTCCAAGGATCAGACACCCATCAACACAATGTGCAATGGGCCCATGATGGCAAAAAAAACAAGGCCATGAAAAGATGACTTCCATGGCCCACATGAGCCGATTCCGCTCACGTTTAATGATACCAAGACCAGCATGGGCAGGCAATGCCTGACGGTTTTCCCCGCTTGAACCGCAGGTTCCTCCTTCGTCTCCACAATGAGGCCGTTCCGTACTCTTCAATTGTACTTGGTCAGCCTTGACACCGCATTGGACGAGAAACGCCTTCCACCGCTCCTTGAGACGTTGGGTCGTACCAGGATCTGCCTTGCCCCAGATGACCGGGAAAATTTCCGCTGCCACACCATCCAGATGGGGTTTGACAGCGTAGTTCAAATTATCCTCAAGATCACTCACGATTATTAATATTTTTGATGCTTTCCCGAACTGACTCCGCCAAGTTTCGCTATCCGCTCCAGAGGCTACCGAGTGGAAGTCGAAACGATATCGGCTATCTATTGAAATATTTGACTTCTCAAGCACAAAAAAAACCGCCCGAGTGGGCGGTCTGGAAGCGAAAAAAATCTGGTAAGAATGAAATGGCGTCCCCAACGGGAGTCGAACCCGTGTTACCGGCGTGAGAGGCCAGCGTCCTAGGCCACTAGACGATGGGGACCCGAGCACTTAAGCTGGGCACTCTTTTACCCGTTGCCGGAGCCGGGAGCAAGGCTTTTTTTGTGCGGGGCGCCGCATTTTTTCCAAGCGGCACTTTTCAAGAAGCCTGCATGATGGGAATGACACTGGCCTTGCGGCGTTTTCCCGCCACCCGCAACGCCTCCAGGTAGTCCGCCCAGATGGCCTCCTGGTTGGCGCCCAGCTCGAACAGGGTCTCCCAGGCGTAAAGCCCGCTGTCGTGTCCGTCGCTGAAGGCGATCTTGATGGCGTAATGGCCCACCGGCACGATGGAGGTGATGGTGACATCCTGCATGCCATCCACCAGTTGCGCCTCCTCGGGGGTATGACCAGCGCATTTGGCGCAGGGACAACGCACCCGCAGATACTCCATGGTGTAACGAAACTGCTCACCGGTATCCCAGGCGATCTCCACCACGCGCTCGGCACGCTTTTGACGAATTTCCGTGGGAATGTGCTGGCTGCCGTAAGACATGATTCTGGCTCCTTCTTGCATTTTCAAGTCGTGGATTGGGTGGGATCATCGGCAAACACCTCTTCGGCGACCGACTCCACCTGCTGACGTCTTTTCCGATAACCGGGATCCTTGAGCAGACGCCGGATCGATTCGGGCTGCATCCGGTAAGGGGCGAGGATATGCCGCACCCGCCGTCGGGAGGCTTCGGTTTCGCTGGCGTCCATGGATTTCATGGCCCGCGAGATCCCTTCGATCACCGCCTCGTTGTCCTCCATGCGCCCCGTGCAACACAGCAACAGATCACAACCCGCCATCATCGCCAGTCGCGCCCGTTCTTCCATGGTGCCTTGCAGCGCCCCCATTTCCAAGGCGTCCGAAACGATGACACCCGAATAGTTCCATTTTTGACGCAACAGCTTGTGTAACAGGGTACGCGACCAGGTGGCCGGCACGCCGTCATCCACCCGGGACAAGGCCAGATGAGCGGTCATGATCCCCGGCAAATAACCCAGCATGGCGCGAAACGGGTTCAATTCCCACTTTCCCATGGCCTTGAGACTCTTGTCCAACACCGGCAACGCACGATGGGAATCGGCACGCGCTGCACCATGGCCCGGAAAATGCTTGCCAATCGGCATGACACCGGTTTGACGGAATCCGTGCAACCAGGAGGTGGCATTCAGGATCACCTCGGAAAAGTGGGAGCCAAAAGCCCGCTCCCCGATCACCGGATCCGCTCCCTCCTCGCGAATGTCCAGGACCGGCGCGCAGTTGACCCCGATCCCCAGGGCGCGCAACTCCTCGCCGCACAACCTGCCGGCGGTGAACAACAACCGTTCGGCGCGTATCGGATCCTTGCGGGCCAACAACGCGAACTGATAGGGACTGGGATATCGGGCCAAAGGATCACGCAGACGCTGCACCCGCCCACCTTCCTGATCAATCCAGATGGTCGGCGCAGCCGATGTTTCGCCAATGGCCTTGATGAGCGCGGAAGTTTGTTTTAAACAATTGATATTACGACCAAAAAGAATCACCCCGGAAGGTCGGACCCGATTCAAAAAGGCCACTTCGGCCTCCGAGAGTTCCGGACCCTGAATTGCGATAATAAGGTGGATTTGCGGTTTCATTCTGCTATAATCCTGTTTCCGCCTCATCGGGGGAGCTTTGGAGAATGGTGGTGAATTCCATCAACACTAGGATATGGTCTGCAAAAATGCAACGCGAACCGATCGACACAGCGGGGATTCCCGCCCACTGGAAAAAAAAGGGTCTCCATGCTGTTCTGTTGCTGGGTTACTCATTTTTGATCTATCTGCTTTCATCCATGGTTGGACAAAACAGTCAGCCCCTCTTTGAAAACCAGGACAAGATCGAACACATTCTCGCTTACGGCTTCATGGCCTACATCGCCTGGAGTACCTTGCGTCAATGGACCTTGTTGCGGCATTGCTGGCTGTGGGCCTGGGTCTATGCCGTGGCCTATGGCATGACCGACGAATGGCATCAACTCTTCGTGCCGGGTCGCTATGCGGATTTTTGGGATCTGGTGGCCGACGCCGTGGGCGCGGCACTGGCCATCGCCATCCTGGAACTCTACCGCGCCAGACCGGAATCCCGTGTCTGGATGATCCTGCCACGCTTCTCCCGTTTTTCCCTGCCTTAAGACCATCCATCGGTCTTTAAGCAGGTCACGACAGACGCACCACCTCCACCCGGTTGTCATGCAAAGCCGGCCCCCCATCCGGGGCCGTGGGGCAGGCATGGGAAAGAGCATTCAACCCGATTCCCTCGGCAAACGCCCCCGCAGGCTGATTGGACTCGCACAAAGTCATCCCCACCCCCACATCTCCGGTCACCCGGGCCACCATGGTCAATTGACCCACGCCGTTGAACACCGCCACCCGATCCCCCTCGACGATTCCCCTTTTTTGAGCATCTTCCGGATGGATCCATAACCGTGGGGGGCGTTTGTCCGCATCCAAGGTGCCGGTGAAGGTGGTATTGAGTACCTCCAGCGCCGGAGGCGTCATGAAATCCAGAGGATAAGCGGTGGCTTCCGCCGGATCGTCGCGACGATTGACCGCCCAGTGATCGGGAAAAGCCGGCATCCGGGAATGCGACCAGCCGGGACGAAAATGAAACCGGCCATCGGGCTGGGGAAATCCCTCCACAAAGTGACGCGCCTCCCAGGCGGGAGCGCAATCCAGCCAGGGTTTTTCCCACTGTTCCAGGGGGGGAAGTCCGGATTCTTTCAGCACCACGCCAATCGTCTCCGCCACCCCCAGCCGGAACGGCTCATCGTCGAATCCCAGACGACGGGCCAAAGCGTTGACCAGATCGTGATTGCACAGCGCCTGCCCACGCGGCGGCAGCACAGGCTTGGCGTGTTGCAGCGTGTATTGTCCGTAGGCCTTGTAGAGATCCTCGTGTTCCAAAAAGGTGGTGGCGGGCAGCAGCACATCGGCGAAACGGGCGGTATCGGTCATCACCTGTTCGTGGACCACGGTGAACAGATCCTCCCGGGCCAGACCGGCGTAGACCCGTTGCAAATCCGGACAACTGCCCGCCGGATTGGCATGGGAGACCAGCAGGGCCAACACCGGCGGCGTGAGGGTCGGATCGGTCAGCACCTCCCCCAGACGGCTCATGTCCAGCACACGGGGGGTATGTTCCGGGGAACGGGGAGGAGGCAGCGGCTGCGGGGAGAGATTGAACGCCCCACCGGTGGCGAACAAGGCGCCGCCTCCGGTGTGTCTCCAGGCACCGGTCACGGCGGGCAGACAAGAGACCGCGTGAATGTTGACCGCGCCATTGTTCTGCCGGCTCATTCCCAGACCGATGCGGATAAAAGGAGCCCGCGCCCGCCCATACATCCGGGCGAACTCCCGGATCAACCCCGGATCCAATCCGGTGATGGGCGCGGCCCACTCCGGGGAACGGAGCGCCAGATGATCCTCCAGGGCCGAATCGAAGTCGGTATGGCGTTGCAGATAGTCCCGATCCGCCAACCCTTCCTCCAGCAACACCTGCATCACCGCCACAGCCAAAGCGCCATCCGTGCCGGGCCTCAAGGCCAGATGCAAATCCGCCAGACGGGCGGTCTGGTTGCGGTAGGGATCCACCACCACCAGTCGCGCTCCCTGACGCCGCGCCTGTTTGATGTGGCTCATGAGGGAAATGTGGGTGGCCGCGGCGTTGATGCCCCACAGAATGGGCAGATCGCTTGCGGCCATTTCCGTCGGATCCGGCCCCAGGGCCAGTCCCACTCCGGCGCGCCACCCCGCCCAGCCAATGGCATAACAGATATTGCCATCCAGCCCGGAGAAACCGGCCCGGGTGGTCAAACGGGCATAGGCGCGCCGCTGGATCACCCCCATGGTGCCCCCGTAGGAAAACGGCAACACCGCCTCCGGCCCCGGATTGTCCATGATGGACAGCAACCGCTCCCCGATCCGGTCCAGCGCCTCGTCCCAGGAGATTTTCTTGAAATCCGCCACCCCCTTGGGGCCCACCCGCAGCATGGGATCCAGAATGCGCGGTCCGTCCTGAATGGCCTGATAACGGCTCACCTTGCCACAGATCACCCCGCGGGTCAGGGGATGATCCGGATGGCCATCAATGGCTTGCAGGCGTCCCTGGTCGATGGTGACCTTCAAGGCGCAGGTGCCGGGACAGTCCAGGGGACAGACACTGTCGAAAGTCTTGGACATGGAACTCCTTTGCCTATCGGGGGCGGTTGGTGGATAATCCGCAGGATGGAAAACGCACACATTATCGCACTGTTTAACGCCTTCAGGGAAGCGGATCCGCATCCCAAAGGCGCGCTTTGGTTCCGGACCCCCTATGAACTGCTGGTGGCCGTGGTGCTGTCCGCCCAGTCCACGGACGTGGGGGTGAACCGGGTCACGCCGGGTCTGTTCGCCCTGGCCGCCGATCCGGAGGCCATGGTCCGACTCGGAGAAGACGCCATCCGCGCCCAGATCCGTTCCCTGGGACTGTTCAACACCAAGGCCAAAAACATTCACGCCTTGAGCCGCATCCTGGTGGAGCGTCATCACGGTCAGGTGCCGGAAAACCGGGAGTCCCTGGAAGCCCTGCCCGGCGTGGGACGCAAAAGCGCCAATGTGGTGTTGAACATCGCCTTTGGTCACCCCACCCTGGCGGTGGATACCCATGTGTTCCGGGTATCCCATCGTCTGGGGCTGGCGGACGGCAAAACCCCGGAGGCGGTGGAACGACAGCTTTTGGCCTGCATTCCCGAGACTTTTCTTCTGCATGCCCACCATTGGTTGATCCTGCATGGCCGCCACGTCTGCATGGCCCGCAAACCCGCTTGTGCGCGTTGTCTGATACGGTCGTGGTGCCCACTGGGCGCACATGATCATTGATTTGGAAGGGATGTCATGAATTCCGTGGAGATCAAACGACGGATCGCGACCCTGCCCGCCCTGGACCGCTGTGTGGTCTGGCTGATCGCGATTTATTATCTGCCCGCAACCCGAACTGAACTGTTCAAGGCTTTGCAGAAATGCGCCCCCATCACCACGGGCACACGGGGTACCGGTCTGAATCACCATCTGGAAGGGACGCTGCGTCGTCTGACCGATCTGGGGCTGATCGTCGAGGAAAAAATCTCCCGGGGTGTGACCGGGGTGCGCATGCCCAGCCTCATCTCCTGGGAAGCCATGGAACTGGCCGTGGCCGACGACACCTTTCCGGCCCTGATCGCAGCGGTGCAAGAGACCACTCCGGCGGTCATCCAGTACAGTTGGGGCATGGCCCGGGCGGTCTCTTATGAGCTATGCATCCGGGAAATCCGCATCGGACTGTTCACCAACGACCTCAATCCGGTACGCTATTTCATGGGATTGGCGGAACGGGCCTTTCCCGATGCCAACCGCCCCTCCCCGTTCGTGCGGCTTTGCATGCAGCCGTTTCGACCCGAATGGTTCGGCGCCCGTTCCACGATCCTGCAAATCGAAACCTTGAGCCAAATCATGGTGGAGACGATTCGGGGCTTTCTGCCTTTTGCCGAGATCATTCCGTTGCTGCAAAGCTATCGGCTCCATGCCGACGAGCAACATGGTCCCCAATTCCGCCATCTGTTGGTAGTGTTTTTATTGTTGTCCGACCGTCTGGACGAAGCCCGTGACATCCTGAACGGCGAGAGGCCGGTGGATGCCCCCTTGTGTCTGCGGGCTTGGCTGCTGTTCATGCAAGGGGATTACGAACGGGCGATCCCCGGTTTCGAAGAGAGCCTGCGGGCCATCGAAAAAAGCAGCAAAGGCAAAAATAAAAAGGTCTTTCTGCGCCATCCCAGCGGCCCCTCCTTCATTCTGGCGCTCCTCAAGACCGGCAACCGGCTCCATCGACGCACGGCCATGGATTACATGGATCGGGTGTTCCGTACCGGCTCCGACCCGTTGCGTTTCGCCTACGAGGGGCTGTTCGCCCTGGCCCTGGTGATGGACAACCGGGTACGGGCCGCGCAAAGCTGGCTGGAACGGGACGAAGCCTTCGGAACCGCGGACACCGCGGAAATCCAGGCCAGCCACCGGCAACTGGTGGCGGGATCCGGAAAAGCGGATCTGAAATCACTGGCGCCGTTCTGTCAATTTTTTCATGTGCTGGCCCATTACTGGATCGATGCCGCCAAGGCCCGCGTCCATGTTCCGGTGCTGATGGAGTTGACGGAACTGGCGGAAGGTCACGGTCATCTCTGGATGGCCCGGGAGAGCCGGGCCTTGTGGGAGGTGCTGGATGGCCGGGAGTGTGCGGACAGCCGCAGCATCGTGGCGCTGATGCGGCCCAAGGAGGTGTGGGAGTGGGCGTTGGAAGCTCTGGAGGATGTGGCCGGAGAGCTGAAAAACGCCCAGGGGGACGAGGAGACCCCGGGAGGACACGACGCGACCCGTCTGGTGTGGTTGATCAGCGCTCCCAAGGCCGGACTGAGCTTTGTCCACGCCAAGGAACAAAAATGGACCACCAAGGGGGAATGGACCCGGGGTCGGGTGATCACGCAGCGCAGCCTGCGGAGTTTGGGCGCGATGCCGGGCAAGCTCTCGCCCCAGGACATGAAGCTGTGCGCCGCCATGGAAGTGGATTTCAACCGCTACGGGGCGCGGGAAAGCCGCATGGAGGGCCATCGTCTGCTGCCGTTGCTGGTGGGCCATCCTCTGGTTTTCTGGGAAGACGACCCGACGCTCAATGTGGAGGTGGTGGCGGGAGAACCGGAACTGTGCGTCCGGGAGGAAAATGGCAAGCTGTTGATCCATTTTTCCGAAGACGCCTCCCGGCTCGGGGCCTATGCCATCCGCGAAACCCCGACCCGTTGCCGGGTGGTGGAGATTCTGCCGCGTCACAAGGAGGTGGCGGAAATTCTGGGCAAAGGTCTGGAGATTCCCGGCAACGAACGGGAACGGGTCTTGAAAATCTTGCCTGGACTCTCCACCCTGGCGACGTTGCAATCGGAAATCGGCGGCGTGGGGGAACATCTGCCGGTGGTGGAAGCCTGCTCCCGTCCCCGGATTCACGTTTTGCCGTTCAACCAGGGGTTGAAGATCAAGATCATGATCCGCCCCTTCGGCGACGAAGGCCCCTGGCTGCCCCCCGGCGAGGGAGCCGCCACCCTGATCGCCGAGGTGGCCGGACGTCGCGCCCAGACCACCCGCGACTTGAAAGCCGAACGGGAACGGGCGGAACGGATTCTGTCGGTGTCGCCTCTGTTGGCCGAGGCGTGGCAAAAGGATTGGGAATGGAGTTTCGAGGAGCCGGCTTCCTGCTTGCAACTGTTATCCGAACTGCACCATCTGGAAGATGGGCTTACCCTGGAATGGCCCGAAGGCGAGCGGTTGCGGGTGAGTCGGCCCTTGTCGTTCGGGGCCATGAGCCTGCGTTTCGAGCGGCAGAAGGATTGGTTCTCCGTGGATGGCACGCTCCAGGTGGACGAATCCCTGGTGCTGGACCTGCAAGAACTGCTCAAGCTCATGGAAGGGGCGGAAGGGGGACGGTTCGTGCCTCTGGGGGAGGGGCGTTATCTGGCCCTGACGGATGAATTCCGCAAGCGCCTGGCCCAGTTGGAAGCCTTTTCCCAAGGGACCGGAGCCAAACGGCATGTCCATCCCATGGCCCTCGGCGCCCTGGAGCCGCTGCTGCGGGAAGCGGGCAACAGTCAGGTGGACCCAGGCTGGGAGGAGCAGTTGGAACGGTTGCGCTCGTTGCAGGATTGGAGACCGGAACTGCCTTCCACCTTCACCGCCGAGCTGCGGGAGTATCAGAAAGAGGGGGTGCAATGGCTGTCCCGTCTGGCGGCCTGGGGGGCGGGAGCCTGTCTGGCGGATGACATGGGACTGGGCAAGACCCTGCAAGCCTTGGCCCTGTTGGTGACCCGCGCCCCGGATGGACCAGCGCTGGTGGTGGCTCCCACCTCGGTATGCATGAACTGGCTGGACGAAAGCCGACGCTGGGCACCCACCTTGAATGTTCAACTGTTCGGCGGGGTGGACCGGCAGGAACTGTTGAACGGTTTGGGTCCATTCGATCTATTGGTATGCAGTTACGGGTTGCTGCAAAACGAAGCGGAACGCTTTGCCGGCATCCAATGGCATTCGGTGGTGCTGGACGAGGCCCAGGCGATCAAGAACCGTCAGACCAAACGTTCCAAGGCGGTGATGGAGTTGAACGCCGGCTTCCGCATGGTGACCACCGGCACGCCGATCGAAAACCATCTGGGAGAGTTGTGGAACATCTTCCGATTCATCAATCCCGGCTTTCTGGGATCGCTGGAGCGGTTCAACCGCCGCTTCGCCGTGCCCATCGAACGGGATCACGACGACGAGGCCCGCATCCGCTTAAAAACCCTGATCCGTCCCTTTGTGTTGCGACGATTGAAAAGTCAGGTACTCGACGAACTGCCCCCCCGCACCGAAATCACCTTGCGGGTGGAGATGGACGAGGAGGAACGCTCGTTTTACGAGGCGTTGCGCCGCAATGCCATCGAACGGTTGAGCGGGGATCCAGTTCCGGAGGAGGATCGACGCTTCCAGATCCTGGCCGAAATCATGAAGCTGCGGCGCGCCTGCTGTCATCCGGCCCTGGTGGTGCCGGATTGCGGATTGTCCGGGGCCAAGATGGCCTTGTTCAAGGAGGTGGTGGAAGAACTGTTGGCCAACGGGCACAAGGCGTTGGTTTTCAGCCAGTTCACCAGTTATCTGGCCATCATCCGCGACCTGCTGGACACCGAGAAGATCTCCTATCAATATCTGGACGGCTCCACCCCGCCGATGGCCCGACGCGAAGCGGTACGGGCCTTTCAGTCCGGCAGCGGAGATCTGTTTCTGATCAGCCTGAAGGCGGGCGGCCTGGGTCTGAACCTCACCGCAGCCGATTATGTCATCCACATGGATCCCTGGTGGAATCCGGCAGTGGAGGATCAGGCCTCGGACCGGGCCCACCGTTTTGGCCAACAAAGGCCGGTTACGGTCTATCGTCTGGTGATCCGGGAGTCCATCGAGGAGAAAATCGTCGATCTGCACCGCCACAAACGGGATCTGGCCGACGGCCTGCTGGACGGGGGCCAGACCGCCAGCACCATTTCCGCCGAGGAGTTGATGCGATTGCTGGCCGAAGAGTGAAAAGAAAAGGGGGAAGAGTCGTCGCGGGGAGTCGCGTCTCAAAGACGCTTCTGGCTGCTGGCAAACTCGACAAACAAACCGTCGGAACGCACGGTGTGGCTCAGAAACCATTCATACAAAAAGAAATGCAGATCCACAATCAAGCCGATGCTGCGGTCGCACACCAACTGATTCACCAACGCCTTCACCCGAGTCAGCAACCCCTGATGTTCCTGGATATGGGCAGCCAGTTTGGGATAGCCGATCTTGCGCATCCACGCCTCCTCCCCGGCGAAGTGATCCCGGCAATAGGTGAGCAGAAACGCAATGGCGTGATCGATTCCGCTCCAGTCTAGCAGGGTAGGCTTGTGGGTGGAGAGTCTGCCCGCCAGCAGTCGAATGCCGACAACGATATTCATCAAATCGACATGCTCTTGATCAATTTCCGCAATGCCTGTGGCAATCAGGTGCCGCCGCATCGTTTCCCGCATCGCAACCTGACTTCTGGCCTCCGCATCGGCCTGCGGCCCATGGGCATCGTCCCGTCGCAACGCTGGCGGGAGGTGCAGTTCCGTGCCCGACAACGCCACCCTTTCCCCCCTGGCAAACCGGGCATAGGCCATATCCATCTGATTGATGTGTTGAAACAGCCACCCAATCACCAGATGCATCAGATCCACAATATATGATACGGATTCCTGCCAGATCCGCTGTTCCAACGTCAAAAGAGACTGGATAAACACCTGATGCGCCTGCCGATGGGCGTGCAGATCCGGAAACCGCAACGTTTCCATGAATCCTTCCTCATCGTGGAAATGTTGGATGGCATAACGTTTCAAGGCGAGGATGGCCTCTCTCAGGGCATCCAGATCCTGCGGGTCGGGGGCTTTCTTTTGCAACCGCCGCATCTGGGCGTAAAGAACCACCATAATCTCGACCAGTTGTGTGTGCTGTCCATGCAGACCCGGAACGCCGATATCCCGCAGACGGCCCAACAGATTGCTGCGGAACGTATCCAAAGAGACATCACGCTGAAGATCATCCGGAACTGATGACATCACGAGGGCTTTCACAAGCGTATCTCCTCTTTTAAGAAAAGGGGCGGTGAGGCGGTTGAACACAATCGACCTCATCTGGTTGCAAAGACGACACGAACCGATAATATTTGCCGTCTTCATGGAGAATATGCTCTCTGAGCCAACCGCTCAGAAGTTCCAGCAATTCATCTCCGATCTGTTGCTGGGTGGAGATGTTGACCTCATGAAGAAACCGATGACGCATATCCCGTACCTTCCGGGTCAACGCCTGATGAATCCGGATATGCGCCTGCAAGTCCGGATATCCCATCTTGAGCAAATAGGCCTCTTCGCGCGCAAAGTGACCAATCGTATAGTTGAACAACTCCTGCTGCACCAGATTGAACATGATCACATCCCGCTGTTCGATGGATTTGTAGACCTGGTTCAGCAACGCGATCAGATTGCAGTGATCGAAATCCAACAGGCGATCTCCAACCGTCATGTCCGGAGTCCAGACAATGCGATTGGAGCGCTGACGATCCTCCAGCACCGCCAGAAAGGCATCGACGATCTGGGGATCGAACATCTGACCCGACATCTTCTGCACAAACCCGATCGCCTCCGCCTCGCTCCAGGCCTGTTTGTAGGGCCGCTCCGAAACCAGGGCGTCATAGACATCCGCCAACGCGACGATGCGCCCGGACAACGGAATCTCCTCCCCCGCCAGCCCATCCGGATAGCCGGACCCGTTGAAGTTCTCATGGTGGGATTTGGCGATCTCTTCGGCCATAGCCAGATAGCTGTCGTCGTCGAGATAATCATTCAGGCGTTTCAACAGACTCCACCCCATGAGGGCGTGCTGTTGAATGATCTGACGCTCCTGGGCATCCAGAGCGCCCGGCTTGAGCAGAATCCGGTCGGGGGTGGTGACTTTGCCGATGTCGTGAAGAATGCTGGCCAGGGCGATATTCTGCAAGAAATGCTCGTGCAGAATGGAACCGTACAACCCCTGCTCCATCAACTTGCGCGTCACCGCATGGGTCAAACGGGCCACGCGCAAGACATGATCCCCCGTGGTCTGATCCCGACTCTCCGCCAACTCCGCCAACGCCATCACCGTGATCCGACTGGAACGGTGCAAGGACTCCATGGTGGTGTGATGCGTCGTCACATCGGTGATGGTCAACGCATACCCACCCTCCTCCAGCGTCCGTCCCCGCACCGCCAGCCATCTGCCCGCCAGAAAAAAATCCGCCGGCGTAAACGGTATGCCGGTCGCATGGGAACGCGACACCCCTTCCGCGATCGATTGATTGTCGTGTCGACCCACTTTCACATACTGTTCCAGAATGGACAAACAATCCCCAAAGGGCCGTTCCACCAGGGATTCCTGGATATCCAAACAGAACAGCTTCAAGAAATTACCATTGCAGAACAAAACAATGCCCATATCATCGACCAGCAACAAACCCCGGCTTGTCTGTCCAAGATAATGTTCAAGCAAACAAACACGATTCATTCGGTCTCATCCTTGCAACAGATTTTTATTGTCTGACGCTGCCCACCACACACAGGCATTGTCCCGCACAACGCGGCAAGAAGATTATATAATAACCTATCAATTCCTGCGCTATACGATAGGATACCATAAAAAGACCGACACCAGCATCATAACGAATCACACCCCGGGATCACAGCCTCTTTAGAGAAGACCAAATCAAGATTTAACACTCCGTTCATATACAACATAAAGATTTATCATTATCCCATTTATGCAATAATATACTCTCAATAACCTAGCAAACGCAATCAAGAAAATTAAAAATCAACATTTTACCACCTTCAGCAATACACTTTTGTTTCATATTCCATTCTTTATGTTTCATGCTACATGTTTCATGTTTCATGCTTCATGCTTCATGCTTCATGCTTCATGCTTCATGCTTCATGCTTCATGTTTCATGTTTCATGTTTCATGCCCGGTCAGGCTGCGACACTCCCAACGGTCAGAACGGATCAAGGTGCCGAAGGCTCTCACGCCTGGACCCGTCCTGGATTGCCGTGCCGGACCTACCGTTGAAATTTTATTCAACATGGCTATTCAAGCATGGGAAGGCATGCTATCCTTGCCGAAGCTCTCGTTAAGAGCTTTAAAGATACCCAATGCGTTTTCTAAGACAAGGAGATGGATTCATGAAAAAAAGCATTCTGGCACTGACCGTGGCACTGGGTCTGGGTCTGGGTCTGGCGGGCACGGTTGCCTCCGTGGACGCAGCCGAACGGGTTGCGTCCAAAGGCACCATGATCATGGCGGCTGCCACCGACCCGGCAACCGACAAACATGCCACGCATGCCAAGGCCACCAAAAAAGCCAAAAAGAAAACCAAGAAAAAAGCGGCAGCCGCAACCAAAACGGATACCCTGATTACAAAATAATCTTCTTTGGTTTGAATGCACGCCCGTCGATTCTTCCATGGATCAGATCTGCAAGGCATCCGTTCCATGGAAGAGATGACCGTGTCGATGAGAAAGCAACACTGTCTTTACCTTTTATACTGCTCAAGGGAACTGGTTGATGAAGAAAAATCTGTTGATGGTGGCGTTGTTGTTGGGTTTGACCGGAGGAGTCGCGTCCGCGGCGGATCTTTCCTCCACGGATCTTTCCGGCCTCTCCAAGCCGTTGATTCTCGCCTCTGCCGATTCGATTCAATCCGCGGTCGTGGTGGATGAGGATCAATCCACGGTTCTGGACAAAAAGAAAAAGAAAAAGAAGAAAAAAGCCAAAAAGGCCAAACAGCAGAAAGCGGGAGCCAATGATTTCGGCGCCGGCGCCGGCAGCTCCGCGGGACAGTGGGATACAGGACCGGCCCAATAAATCCCCTGCCGGGATTGCGGCCATTCGCGATCGGTTTCCACTTCAAAGATTTCCGATCAAAAAAAAACGCCCAGGTTACCCTGGGCGTTTTTTGTTTCAGCCACCGCGGCGCGTCAGGCGCCGCCGGTTTGCTCATAATTGGGGATTTCGTCGAAGTTCAGATACTTGTAGACACTGGCAGACTTCGGGGAGACCCGCTCTTCCATGATATTCATGTACTCTTCCACGGTGGGCAGGCGTCCCAACTGAGACGAGATGGCCGCCACCTCGGCTGAAGACAAAAACACCTTCGAACCTGTACCCATGCGATTGTTGAAGTTACGCGTGGAGGTGGAAACCACCGTGGTGTTGTCCTTGACCCGGGCCTGATTGCCCATGCACAACGAACAACCGGGAATCTCCATCCGGGCACCGGACTTGCCGAAGGTGCTGTACACCCCTTCAGCGATCAATTGCCGCTCGTCCATGCGGGTAGGGGGAGACAACCACAAACGACCCGGCACCTGGGGTTGATTGTCCAGAATCTTGGCCGCGGCCCGGAAATGGCCGATATTGGTCATGCACGAACCGATGAACACTTCATCCACCGGGGTGCCGGCCACGCTGGACAACAGTTTCACATCATCCGGATCGTTGGGGCAGGCCAGGATCGGTTCTTTGATCTCGTTAAGATCGATTTCGATCACGGCGGCGTATTCCGCATCGGGATCGGGTTGCAGCAAGGTGGGATTGGCCAGCCAAGCTTCCATGGAGGCAATCCGTCTGGAAATGGCTGCTGCCGCCTGATACCCCTGATTGAGCATGTTTTTCAACAACGTGACATTGGAACGGATGTATTCGATCACCGGTTCCTTGTTCAGCAACACGGTGCAGGCCGCCGCCGAACGCTCGGCGGAAGCGTCGCTCAATTCAAACGCCTGTTCCACCTTCAGATCCGGCAATCCCTCGATCTCCAGGATGCGACCGGAGAAGATATTCTTCTTGCCGGCCTTGGCCACGGTCAACAACCCTTTCTGGATGGCCACATAGGGGATGGCATTGACCAGATCCCGCAAGGTGACGCCGGGTTGCATGCTGCCGGTGAAACGCACCAGCACCGACTCGGGCATGACCAAGGGCATGGCACCCGTGGCCGCGGCAAACGCCACCAATCCGGAACCCGCCGGGAAGGAGATGCCGATGGGGAAACGGGTGTGGGAGTCACCCCCGGTACCCACGGTATCGGGCATGCACATGCGGTTGAGCCACGAATGGATGATGCCATCCCCCGGGCGCAAAGCCACACCGCCCCGCTCCTCGAAGAAACCCGGCAGGGTCTTGTGGGTCTGGACATCCACGGCTTTGGGATAGGCCGCCGTATGGCAGAAGGACTGGATCACGAAGTCCGCCGAAAAACCGAGGCAGGCCAATTCCTTGATCTCATCCCGGGTCATGGGACCGGTGGTATCCTGGGAACCGACCGTGGTCATGGTGGGTTCGCAATATTCACCCGGGCGCACCCCCGTCTGAGCCACGGCCTTGCCGACCATTTTCTGGGCCAGGGTGTAACCCTTGCCGGTATCCGGTGGATTTTCCGGCAACTGGAACAAGGTGGTGGGAGCCAGTCCCAGGATCTCCCGGGCCTTGGCGGTGAGTTTGCGACCCACGATCAGATTGACCCGTCCCCCAGCCCGCACTTCGTCGGCGAGGGTGTCGGGCTTGAGGGCGAAACGGGTCACCACCGCGCCATCCCGGCTGATGGTGCCTTCCCGGGTGTTGATGGTGATCACATCACCATTCTTCAAGGCGCTCACGTCGCACTGGATCGGCAACATGCCGGAATCCTCGGCGGTATTGAAAAAGATCGGCGCGATGGTTCCACCGATCACCACACCTCCGGTACGCTTCGCCGGCACGAACGGGATATCCTCACCGATGTGCCAGATCAACGAGTTGGCCGCCGACTTGCGGGAAGAACCCGTGCCGACCACATCCCCCAGATAGGCCAGGGGATGCCCTTTCTGCTTGAGGCGGATAATCTCTTCCAGAGAGCCGGGCTGACGGGTACCCAGCATGGAGAGGGCATGCACCGGCACATCCGGGCGGCTCCAGGCCTCGGAGGCGGGAGACAGATCGTCGGTGTTGGTTTCACCCGCCACCTGGAACAAGGTGACCGTCACCTCCTCGGGCATGGGCGGACGGGAGGTGAACCATGTGGCATCGGCCCAATTCTGCAACACCTGTTTGGCGTTGGCATTGCTTTTGGCCTTGCTGGCCAGGGTGTCGAAAGCATCATAGATCATCAGGGTATTGGACAGGGCCGCCACGGCTTCGGCAGCCAGTTCCGCATCATCGAGCAGACGGATCAACGGCATCACATTGAAGCCACCGATCATGGTGCCCAACAGACGCACCGCCTCCAGACGGCTGATGACACCACACTGCGCCTTGCCCTGCGCCACGTTATCGAGGAATGCCGCTTTCACCTTGGCCGCATCGTCCACACCCGGCGGAACCTGGTTGACCAACAGACTCTTCAAAAACTCCGCCTCGCCTGCTGGGGGATTGAGCAACAGCGCGATCACCTCAGCGGTCTGTTGAGCAGTCAGTGGCAGGGGGGGAACACCTTGCTTGGCGCGTTCCTCGACGTGTTGACGATAGGCTTCGAGCATGGAAACGATTCTCCTTCGATAATATGTACGGGAGACTGCCTGATGGAGCGCCTCGTAAAAAGCGAGGCGCATCATTCACGATAATCCAGGTGTTGCGCCATTGGCAAGTCATCGCGTTTCTCCATGGAAATCCGTAGTCGCTTTCGTGACGGTTTTCGGGCTATACTGAACTTTAAAAAGTCAGTCCGGCCCATTCCTTTGCCTGGGGAATCGATCCATGAACAAACCACCTCCCCCCATCACCGGAATCTCCGATCTGCTCGGCGAGGGAAGCAGACTCGACTACCACGCCTTGATGAGTCTGGCCTCCGAAACCCCCGAACAAAACTTCATCCGCCAACTCGGACACTGGGTGTTGGCCGGAGATCGGGTGGTGCGGGGCAAAATCACCCCGGCCACCAGCGACATCATCGAAACCGCCCGGTTTGAACCCGCCGCCAACCAGCCGATCCACGCTCCCGTCCCCGGCAATCTGACCGAGGTGATCTACGCCTTCCACAAACCCACCCAACCCGTGGACGGTGTACACTCCTTCACCCTGGGTCGCACCGACGAAAACGATTTCGTCATGCCCGATTACGCGATCTCCCGCAATCAGGCGGTGATTCACGTTTTCCGGGGCAACCGTTTCCGGATCCGCTGTCTGGGAGGATCCAACCCGATCTATGTGAACAACGCCCCTTTGACCAGAGAACAACTCCTGCGGGAAGGGGATGTGATCGATTTCGGGCGGTTTCGTTTTGTGTTGCTGGCCCCAAGCGGTCTGTATTTCCGTTTGAAAGGGATCAAGGCCCAACCCCGCATCCGGCAGTTGATCAACTCCCTGGGACAGGCGGACTACAAAGCCTTGAAGGATTACGCGGAAAAACACAACGTGGACATCTTCTCCCAACTGTTGCGCCATCCGAGTCTGGTGGGTTCCGGAGTCTTTCGCGGCTATGCCAGCCGTACCCCCGGCACCGACCCGGATGCCACCCACGCCTTTCTGCGGGATCTGTCGGGGGGACCGGACGCAGTGCCTTTCAAGGTTTTGGGCCGCTCGATCTTTCCGTTGATCCAGCCGGAACGCACCGAAGAAAACCAACAGGAGTCCCTCACCATCGGTCGGGCGGTGGAAAATGATCTGGTCATGGGGGATGACGCCATCTCCAATCACCATGCCCAGATCCTCTTTGGCGCAACCGGACAGTATTTCATCCAGGATCTGCATTCCACCAACGGGGTTTTTGTCAACGGTCACGAACTGGACCGGAAACCCTGTGAACTGTTCGACAACGATAAGGTCAAGATCGGTCGTCACGAATTCACCATGATGTTTCCCAGCAATCTGTTCTATCATCTGACCGGAGCGCGATTCTGAAAACATCACCCGCCGAACGCACACGGAGACACAATCACATGAAAATCGGACGCAAAGCCTGGATGATGGCATGGGGAGTGGGACTGGGCATGGTCATCGCGGCGGTCATCACGCCTCCGGCCTGGGCCAAGGAGGCACAACAACAAGCCACGGTCTACAAATCCCCGTTGTGCGGCTGCTGCACCGGCTATGTGGAATTTCTCCAAAGCCAGGGCTACACGGTCACGATCGAAAACATCGCCGACATGGATCCGGTCAAACGCTCCCTCGGGGTGCCCAAAGAACTGGAATCCTGCCACACCACCCGCATCGGCGGCTATGTGGTGGAAGGTCACGTACCCCTCAAGACCCTGCAACGCCTGTTGCAAGAAAAACCCGCCATTCCCGGCATCGCCCTGCCCGGCATGCCCACCGGCGTACCCGGCATGCCCGGCCCCAAGGAAAAATTGACCATTCAAACCCTGGAAAATCCGCCCAAAGTGTATGCCGTCGAAGAGTAATCCCACCCCCCTTCTGCGCGGCATACCCGCAAAGACTGGGGCGGGGCTATCGGGAAAAATTACTTAAATTTATCTTGTCCGAACACTGATAACAAAAAACCACCCATCCCCCTCTCCAAAGACCTGAAAAAAGCTTGCATCCACCCTTTTCATCCCGGATCATTCCATTTGGCGATTCCGGGATTCTGCATATTTTTACGCGCCAGAAATGCCCGGCCATCCGCAGTCGGAACCTCTCTTGTCAATATCCGTCACAACGTGCCGATATCCTCTGGACCAGAAAAGGAAAAACCATGAATAAAGAAAAAATGATCGATCGGTTGCACTTCTTGATGCCCCACCTGACACAACAAGACATCCTGAACAAGATCCATCCCAACGATATCACCGACCCACCCAGCGCCTTTTTATTTTTCCGCGCCTTTGTTCCCTATTTCAGCTACGAGGTGGAAAAAAAACGGCTCCTGGATGCACTGGAGATCGCCAAGAAGCGCTATCGCTGCTGGTGCGTGGGAGATCCCCATCTGGAGAATTTCGGGGTGATGGCCCAGTTCCGCCAACACAAATCGGAACAGATCCTGTTCACCATGAACGATCCGGATGACGGGGGATACGGGGATCCGGCGGTGGACCTGCTGCGTTATCTGACCGGATGTCGGCTGGCGGGCCAGGATGTGGTGGGACAAGGGAAGACGATCCATCACAGACTCCAAGACATCATCCACGCCTATCGGCAGGGTCTGAAAGACGACCACTGGCCCAAAGATCTGGATGCGGTTTTGGCGTTTCTCGATCAACGGGGCGTCAAAGGGAGTACCCAAGACAAGGTGCGCGAGGGGATGCAACCGGGCTGCACAGCGGATCCCCAATATTTCAACCCCACCAGTGGCACCTTGATCCGTACAGGTTCCAGCGA
This sequence comes from Magnetococcales bacterium, assembly GCA_015231755.1. Lineage (NCBI taxonomy): Bacteria > Pseudomonadati > Pseudomonadota > Magnetococcia > Magnetococcales > Magnetococcales bacterium. The sequence continues at coordinate 21,517 of JADGAZ010000003.1, forward strand.
AAGCGACTACAGCATCTCCACCCAAGAACAATCCGTGATCCGGGGAAAAATCTCCCAGGAGTTCTCCCGTCACTACACGCTCATGGACCTGATCCAGTTTTCCAAGCAATCCGGGGGATCCGGGGGATTGATTCAGTACCGGGTACTCCTGAAACGCCAGAAATCGGTCCAGAAAAGATGGCCGAAATGGGTGGTCCTCGATGTGAAACCCCTGGTGCGTGCCGGCATTTATCCCTTGTTCCAAGACCACCTGAAACCCCGCGTCTCCACCTCCTTGACTCCAAAAGTCATCAAGAAACGGGCCAATACCAGCTTGCGTCGGGAGCGGGTCGGGAATCCCGATTATTTCAATCGGGGGGTGGTGCTGAACGATATGGGACCGTTTCTGTTGCGGGTCCGCTGGAGCGGACAATTCAATGTCAAAACCAAACAGGTGGAAAAAGACCATGCCCTCATGCGCGCCGAAGCCTGGATGCTGGGCATGATCCATCGCGAAACCCTGCACCACCTTTCCGCCTATCGGCAGGAATTGAACCGGCACTCCACCCAATCCACGCTGCTGGAGCAATCCAAACGCCTGGCAAAACACATGCGAAAAGCTTTCCACTGCGTCCAGTGAGGTGGCGGGATCACCCCCGGCCCACAATAATACAATCAACCATCCGCCACGATGATCTCGAACTCACCGCGGCGTCGCTCCACTCCCCTGACGGGGACGCAACGGCGCAAAGACCAAAGGCTCGCCAGGTTTCCACTGTCTGGCCATCTCCCTGGCCCGGGCGATCCGGGCCGGGGTCATGCGAGCGGCCACGGTGGCGCAAAACCGGCAGGGGTCATTCTCCTGTCCGACCCGCTTGCCGTCCCGCGCCCTCTGGGCCAGAAACTGCCACAGGTAAGACCGTTCATCATCCTGGACCAGCCCCTGCCCTTTTTCGTACATCCAGCCCAGATTGCGCCGCGCCAGCACATGGTCCTGCTCCGCAGCCATCAAGAACCATCGGGCCGCCTCGCGGTAATCCCTGGTCACGCCCTTGCCATTGTCGTACAAGGTTCCCACGCCGTTCTGGGCCTCGGCATTGCCCTGGGCGGCCGCCAGACGATACCAGCGCATGGCCTGCCGATACTCCACGGCCACCCCCCGGCCTTCGTGAAACATCTGTCCCAGCTTGAGTTGGGCCTTCACATCTCCCTGCTCCGCCTGACGGATCCAGGAGTCCAATGGGGCGGCGTCCCCGATGACCGGGATCCCCCCCAACAACCCCAGCCAGACCAGGATCCACAGCCGGAATCCCATGGCCATATCCCCCACCTCAAAAAAGGGCCGACAACCACCCGCTCAAAAACCCCCGGTCACCCCCACCGTGACCAATCCATAACGGCTCTCGAACTTGTGGGCGCTGAAGGCATTGTAGGTGAAAGGAATCTCTCCGACAAACTGATTGGCCATCAACTGTCCACGCATGAACAAACCCGCATGCTCGAACAACGGGAACGGAGGCTTGTATCCCAACTCCCCGGTGACAAAATGGTTGGTATCGATGACCGTCTTGCCCATTTGCGTGACCGCCTCATCCACGTCCCGATTCCATTTCACGAAACGGTAGCCGAAACGGGCGCGCCATTGGGGACTCATCCAAGCATACATGCCACCCGCCTGATAATATTTCGATTCATAACCAATATTCAGCCCCTCGGGAATGTCCTGGCCATTCGGGGAGGGCACCTTGAAATCCAGCACCCGCCCACACTGGCTGATACAAACCCCGGAAATGCCCCGTGAGCCATCCGGCAGGGTATACGGTTTGAGTTGAAACTGACCGCTCGCGGTCAACCCCCCCACCGACAATCCGGTGACATCCACGCTGTCAAATTCGACCGTGCTCTTTCCGTAACCGACGAACATGGATAACGACGTATTGTTGGTCAGGTTCCAGGTATTGATCAAATCCAGTTGCACCTGATCATCCCGTGGTTCCTCCACATGGATCCGCTGGGTGGTCACACTGGTCCCCCCCATGGTGACTGTGGAAGGGGATCCCTTGATGGCCTCGGAAGCGGAATCCCGCCAGGCGCTCAAACGCAACGCCACGGAGGGAAAGGCCCCAAACGAAGGCATCACCTGGAATTGCGCCGCCCCGTGCAAGGTGACGCTTTCACCGCTGTCGTAAGGGGTGATCACCTTTCTCGACCAGACGCCCCCATCCACCCACAAGCGCCGACTCAAGGCCAGCCCTCCCCGGGCGTGCCCCCCCCGATAATCCCCGATGGCGCTGTTTCGGGGATCGGTCTCCCCGCGCATGTTGAACAAATCCACCTTGCTGTTCATCACATCCATGCCCACCTCCCCCTCGCCGTGCCAGGCTTCAAAGCCCGGATTGGCGTTGAGAAACTCGTCCAGAGGCGCGGCACGCAACCCGGTCGAAACCATCAATCCACCCAGCACGGACAGCCAAACCCATCTGCATTTCATCATGATGTTTTCACTTTTCATATCCGGGTTGAACCAGCAACAGGCTTTTGCGGCCCCATGATACCGCCATTTCCCGACACTTCTCAAAAAAAAACGCGCCCACAATGGGGCGCGTTTTTTTGTACGCAGACAGACGTTCTTACTGAGCGGAAATCGTGCCCTGAACGGTCGAGAACGGCTTCGCGGTCGTTGCGGAACAGGAAGTCAAGGACTCGGTGTAATTACAAGCCGACAGGGGCAGACCCGAGACCGTCACCTTGTAGTAGTAATTGCCCTTGGTGCCATTGGCATCCAGGGAGGTGGCGGCCAACTGGCTGAACAGACCAGCCACTTTCATGCTGAGGGTCGCCTGGGGGGAGGTGCCGGAACTGGTGACGGACAACACATCCAGATCCCCATTGGTCAACGTGGCCGTGGCAGGAGCGGAAGCGGTGGAGTTGGCGGTGTAATAGCTCACGGGAGCCACACCGGCACTCGGGGCGCTCAAGACGATGCTGGTGCCGTTGCTGGTCCAGTTGAAGGAGGTGCTGACCGAGATATACCGTTCGCCGGCATCGCGGGTCGCATTGGTGCCATCCACCAGGGTGGCGGTCACGACGGCCACACCGGAACCCTTGGTGCCGTCGAGGTTGGCCATCGTAAAGTTGACGATCGGGGCAATACCCGAAGATTTGCCGACATTGCTCAGGTTGCTGGCGCTGAGGGCAACGGGGAAATTGGCGGTCATGACGCCGGTGCTGTCCACGGTCTGGCTCATGGTCGCGACGGTGGCGGAAGCCGTGGTTCCGAGGGGGAAGTCCATCAGGGTGACGGAGGGCTGAACCCGAAAGTTGACGGCATTCAAAGCGGCCCCGGCCTTGTCGTCGATATTGGTGACCGCACCGCTGGCGTTGCTGTTCAAGGTGGTGAGGGTCTCACCCGTGGGCATGGTCATGGAAGCCGACCCGCCGGTCGAAGCGGCTGTGAGGGCCGTGTTCATCGCCGTTTCCATCGCGGTGCTGAAGACACCCAACGATTTGGCGACCTTGACATCGCTCTGCATCTGCTGCTGGAAGGCCGTGGAGAGGGAAGACAAGAAGGAGGTGGTAGCCAACGTACCCGCAGAGGCCATGGTACCCGTGGCCACACTATTACGGGTCAGACTGCCGGTAAGAACCTCGGCGCTGACGACCGCCTTCTGGGTGCTGACCAACGCATCCAGGCCGCTGATGCTGAGGGATCTGCCAGCAATGGTCACGGTGGAGTTGTTGGCACCCACCATTTGCTGTCCAATCGCCTGCATGGCAGCCGCGACATTGGTCGTATTGGCCGTACCCAGGGAACTGGTCAGACGACGGACCACCTCACCCGCCGCGTCGGCCGCGCTTTCAAAAGCGGTGATCTGGGTCGTGGTGGTGATGGGGGTGGTCATGGGGTTGAAGCCGGAAGCATTGGCATCCGCGCCGAAACCGAAGGACTTGAGAACGGCGGTGGACGCCGTGGAGACCAACTGGGACTGCTCCGTGGCGGACTTGCCGGCCATGGCGGTCAAAGAGCCACCGGCAGCAGCCTTCATGGCATAGGCCATCATGGTGGTTTGGGGCGACAGGTTGGCCGTGGTCTGCGAGGTGTTGGTCACCAGGGATTGCAGAGTCAGGTCATTGGTCTTGCCGGTGGTTTTGTCCGTACCACCACTCACTTCGATGCGCAGGGGGGGCAGACAGGTGGAGGAAACGGACAAGCTGTACTTGCCGTCGCTGCCGGTTTGGGTGCTGGTACAAGGGGTGGTGCCGTCACGGGAGTAGACATTGACGGTCGCGACCTGGAGCAGACCGTCGCTGGCCAAACCGCCAACCGTGGTGCTGGTGACGGCCGCGGTGGTGCTGCCACCGCCGCCGCCACAAGCCGCCGTTCCGACAACCAACGCCATGGCGCCGGCCATGGCCAAAAAGGTGCTGCCCTTGGAATGCATGGATTGAAGACCCCACTGTCTCATTTTTAACAAACTCCTGTACAAGAAAACATTAGAAAAGTTCGACGCACCCAACGCGGGGGTCTTGGTTTATCATCTCAAACGAAAGCGTCATGTGATTAAAGACACTATTTGATTCGGATGGATTGACGGATTGCAAACCCGCTGGTGCCTGACTGGATCAAGCCAATAATGGTCATAATTTTTACAAATTTAACCTATGATGCGTCCATGATTGAACGATGTCAAGATTTTTTTTCACCGTCTTGATCGTATGGAAGGCCGGAATTGGCCGACATCAACCCCTGAGCATGCATTAGACCTCCCCACCACGAAAAAGACAACCAAAAAAATCATATCACACCATAAACACGAACTATGCGACAAACCACAAACAAACCTAATTTCAAAACATCTCCCGGGTATATCCTTTGCCCGCTTCCCAAGGCGAAACCCCGGTGCCCACAAAGACCGCCCCGGAGAGGAACCCGTGGGGCAGCATGGCGCCACGGGTGGCCCGGCGGCCCCGCCACAAGGTCAGGTCCGTGAAATTTTTTTGCCGTTTGCCCGTATCCAGGGTAATGCCGTCTTCGGGCCGGAAGGTGGTGGCATCCATCAACACCTCATCCGACAGCAGAAACTGAATCCGCACCCCCTGCCCCCGGGACAACAAGGGAAACTCATCCAACCCGCACACCAACAGCTTGCGACCCCGACCGATGGCCGCCACCTCGCTGCCCTTGACCGGATGCAGATGCAACAAGGTATCGTTGGGTTTCAAGGTCAACCACTGCTTGCCGTCGCGCCGACTGGCGATCAAATCCGCTCCCGACACCCGGAAACCCTGGCCCAGACGGGTGACCACGAAATATTCCCGCTCCGGATCCGGAGCCATGACCCATACCGCCGCATCCCCGCCTTCTATATTGAACAGCACCGTCAGCGGATCCCCAAACCCCTTCCCCGCCGGCAAACGGTCCGCCAGCATGGAAAACGCCTTGCCCGACGCGGTGACGAAGGTGATCTGGTCGTTGGCATGGGCCTTGATCGTCATCAACAGCCCATCCTCTCCCTTAAAACGCAGTTTGTCGGCCACGATCTCCTCGTGTCCCCGCACGGTCCGCACCCAGCCCATGCGGGAAAGGATCACGGTGACCGCCTCTCTGGGGGTCAGATCTTCGGGTTTCAGGATCACCTCCGGGGGAGGCGCTCCGGCCAACTCGGTACGGCGGGGATCGGCGAACTCCTGACGGGTCAGACGCAACTCCCCCTCGATGGCCGCCCACATCAGACGATCATCGGCGAGCATGGCGGTCAACTCCCGGGCTCTGGCCTCCTTGTCGGCCATCTCCTTGCGGATTTCCATCTCCTCCAGCCGCCGCAAGGCCCGCAACCGGAGATTCAACACCGCTTCGGCCTGCTCCCGGTCCAGCCCGAAACGGGCCATGAGCACCGGAGCCGGCTCGTCGTGCTCCTTGATGATGGCCACCACCTCATCGATATTGAGATGGGCGATCAGATGGGCGGACAACAAATGCAGCCGTTCGCCGATGCGCGCCAACTCGAAGCGGGCGCGCCGCCCATGCACGTCGAAGCGATGGGCCAGCCACGCCTTGAGCAGACTGGCCAGATCCAGCACCTTGGGACGCCCCTGGTCGATGACGTTGAAGTTCATCGTCACCCGGGTCTCCAGGTCGGTATTCTTGTAAAGATAGGCCAGCACCATTTCCGGATCCATCCGGCTGGATTTAGGCTCCAGCACGATCCGCACCCGTTCGTCGGACTCGTCGCGCACATCCTCCAAAAACATGCACTTGTGTTCGACGATCAACTCGGCGATCCGCTCGATCAGGCGGGACTTTTGCACCTGATAGGGGATTTCGGTCACCACCAGCCGCCACGCTCCCCGGGGCAGATCCTCCCGAAGGATCCGGGCCCGCAACCGCAAGGTGCCGCGACCGGTCTCGTAGATGGCCAGCCGTTCGGCCCGGTCCGCCACCACCACCCCGCCGGTGGGAAAATCCGGACCCGGCACGATGTCGAGCAGACGATTCACCGTGGCATCGGGTTCGTGGATCAGGTGCAAGCAGGCGTCGAGGACTTCACCGACGTTGTGGGGCGGGATCGAGGTCGACATGCCCACCGCGATCCCGGTGGAACCATTGGCCAGCAGATTGGGAAAACGGGAAGGCAGAACCGTCGGCTCTTCCAGGGAACCGTCATAGGTGGCGGCGAACTCCACCACGTCGAGGTTGAGATCCTCCATCATGGCCCGGGCGGCCACGGTGAGGCGGGCTTCGGTATAGCGCATGGCCGCCGCGCCATCGCCATCGATGTTGCCGAAGTTCCCCTGGCCATCCACCAGGGGATAACGGACCGCGAACTCCTGGGCCAGTCGCACCATGGCGTCGTAGGCGGCCTGATCCCCGTGGGGATGGAATTTGCCGATCACGTCGCCCACCACCCGGGCGGACTTCTTGTAGGGCGAACCCGGATCCAGATTCAGTGCGCGCATGGCGAACAGAATCCGCCGATGGACCGGTTTCAATCCATCCCGGACATCCGGCAGGGAACGGCTGATGATCGTGGAGAGGGCGTAGGCGAGATAACGGGTCTCCAACTCCAGCCGCAACGGGGCGTCAACGATGACGCCGGCTTCCGGATTCAAACATCCCCTCCATCCGCCTCATAGCTTTCTTCCGAGCTGGCGGCGGGACGGGCAGCGGGTTTGCCGCGCCCCCCACCCTTGCCGCCCCCGGCCTTGGGCGAAGCCAGCCCGCTCATCATGGTCACGTCGCCGCTGCGCTTGGGCGCCAGGCCGAAATGGGTGCGCAAACGATCCTCCAGGGAGTAGAGCAGTTCGCGGTTGTCCCGCAGATACTGCTTGACATTCTCCCGTCCCTGGCCGATCCGCTCCCCGTCGAGGGAGAACCAAGCCCCGGATTTTTCGATGATCTTTTCTTCCACGGCCATGTCCAGCACCTCTCCTTCCAGGGAGATGCCCTCGCCGTAGTTAATGTCGAACTCCACGGTGCGAAACGGCGGCGCGTGTTTGTTCTTGACCACTTTCACCTTGCAGCGGGCGCCCACCACCTGTTCCTTGTCCTTGATGGCGGCCACGCGGCGGATGTCCAGACGCACGGAGGCGTAGAACTTGAGGGCATTGCCACCGGTGGTGGTCTCCGGATTGCCGAACATCACCCCGATTTTCTGACGAATCTGGTTGATGAACAACACCACGGCCTGGGAACGGTTGATGGAACCGGTCAATTTCCGCAGCGCCTGGGACATGAGACGGGCCTGCAAGCCCATGTGGGAATCCCCCATCTCTCCTTCCAGTTCCGCCTTGGGGGTCAAAGCGGCCACCGAGTCCACCACCACCAGATCCACCGCCCCGGAACGCACCAGCATGTCGACGATTTCCAAAGCCTGCTCCCCGGTGTCGGGCTGACTGATGAGCAGTTGATCGATATCCACCCCCAGACGACGGGCATAGGCCGGATCCAACGCGTGTTCGGCATCCACGAAGGCGGCCACGCCTCCGGCCATCTGCACCTCGGCGGCCACATGCAAGGCCAAAGTGGTCTTGCCCGAAGCCTCGGGACCAAACACTTCCACCACCCGTCCCCGCGGCACGCCACCGATACCCAAAGCCAGATCCACGCCCAACGATCCGGTGGAAATCACCGGCACATCCGCCACCGCGGCGGCGCTCATCCGCATGATGGATCCCTTGCCATACTGCCGCTCGATCTGCGAGATGGCCGCTTCCAGGGCTTTGGCCCGATCCGTGTCCAGTGCCATTTTTTCCAACGCTCCTTGCTGTCAAAAAGTCGATACCGTGGTTGCCCGACTGGTGGGATTTCGTGTATGATCATCCTTCGCATTGACGCGGAACGCAATCGTTTTTCGATTTCACATACAAGCCGACACCAAAAAACATAGCGAGGCATCATGTCCAAAAAAGTCGATATTTCCGAACTTCTGGCCTTCAGTGTGCGCAACAAGGCCTCGGATCTCCACATCTCCGCCGGCATGCCTCCCCTCATCCGAGTGGACGGGGAAATCCGTCGCATCGACGTGCCGCCTCTGGACGCCGACGAGGTCAAGGGCATGGTGTACGATATCATGAACGACAAACAGCGCAAACAATTTGAAGAAGAGTACGAATGCGACTTCTCCTTCGCGGTGCCCAATCTGGCCCGGTTCCGCGTCAACGCCTTCAATCAGCAGCGGGGACCGGCGGCGGTGTTCCGCACCATTCCCTCGGAGATCTTAAGCCTGGAACAGCTCAACTGCCCGGAGATCTTCAAGGAGTTCGCCGAGACCCCCCGCGGACTGGTGCTGGTCACCGGTCCCACCGGCTCGGGCAAGTCCACCACCCTGGCCGCCATGATCGACTACAAGAACAAAAACGAATACGGTCACATCCTCACCATGGAGGATCCCATCGAGTTCGTCCACGAGTCAAAAAAATGTCTCATCAACCAGCGTGAGGTCCATCGGGACACCAAAACCTTTGCCGCCGCCCTGCGTTCGGCCCTGCGCGAGGATCCAGACGTGATCCTGGTGGGGGAAATGCGGGATCTGGAAACCATTCGACTGGCCCTGACCGCCGCCGAAACTGGCCATCTGGTTTTCGGCACCCTGCACACCACCTCCGCGGCCAAGACCATCGACCGTATCGTGGATGTCTTCCCAGCGGCGGAAAAAGACATGATCCGCACCATGCTCTCCGAATCGGTACGGGCGATCATCTCGCAGAATCTGTTGAAGAAAAAAGGCGGCGGACGGGTCGCGGCCCACGAAATCCTGGTCGGCACCCCGGCGATCCGCAACCTGATCCGCGAAAACAAGGTGGCCCAGATGTACTCCTCCATCCAGACCGGTCGCGCCCTGGGCATGCAAACATTGGAACAATGCTTGCAAGAACTACTGAACAAGGGACTCATCACCAAAGAGGCCGCCCGTGACAAGGCCAACATCAAGGACGGGTTCAAATAAGCATTCTGCCCTGTGAAGGAATATTGACTCCATGAAGAAAATCCACTCCGGTCTCGCCACCCTGGTTCTCGCCGCACTCATGGGTGGATGCGTCGCTCCAGGCGCATTACAAGGTCAACCGTCCACCGGTCCGGCCATCATCCAAAACGAAGTGGATCTCATCCGCATGAGTCACGCCCTGACCGACGCGCTGGTGGCCGAACTGCGCAAGAATCATCCCTCGTTCCACCAGCGCAAACCCCTTCTGGTCACCAGCTTCGTCAATCGCGGCCAGTTGGACAGCACCTCGGAGTTGGGCAACCTGATCGCCGATCACGTCGCCTCCCGTCTCACCCAGCAGGGTTTCACCGTGGTGGAACCGAAACTGCGCAAGAGCCTGGCCATCCGTCAGGATCAAGGGGAGTTCATCCTCTCCCGGGATATCGAAAAGATCAGCCAGGACAACAAAGCCTACGCCGTGGTCACCGGTACCTATACCGAAACCCGGGAAGCATTGGATTTCACCTCCCGCATCATCGCCCTCAACAGCCGTCAGGTTCTGGCCTCGGTTGACGCCAAGGTACCGGTGGGCTCCACCACCCGTGACCTGCTGATCAACTCCAATGGCGGCACCAGCATGCCGGTGGTCACGCGATGAAACGCTTTTCACCCTCTTTCCTGCGCCCGACCCTGAGTCTGGCGTTGCTCTCGGTGGTGGCCGGGGGGTGCGTCTCCTCCTCGACCCCACAAGAGGGCTATCCCCTGATCTCGGTGCCCCTCACCTCGACGGCGGAAGTGGAACCGGGTCAGGTGGCCCAACAGGCCGCGGACGGCATGATCATCACCCTCGGCGACAAACTGCGCGACCGGGAAGTGATCCTGCCCGCCTCCTTCGTGGACGAAAGCAACCTGGAAAAAACCTCTCCCCTGGGACGGCTCCTGGCCAAACAGATGGCCTCGCGCTTCACCCAGGCCGGCCATTCGGTGGTGGAGATCACCCTGCGCAGCGAAATCCTCCTGAAGAAAGGCGCCGGCCAGTTCGTCCTCTCCCAGGAAGCCAAGGAGATCCGCAAGACCCACAAGGTCTCGGCGGTGCTGGCCGGCAGTTACGTGACCGCCAGAAACCGGATCTACGTCAATGCCCAACTGATTCGGACCAACGACGGGGTGGTGCTCTCCTCCAACGACTTCAGCATGCCCCTGACCCCGAACATCCGGGCGCTCCTCAAGTAATCCCCCCTTTCCCGGCCAGTCGAAAGGGTTTATTCTTGCATCCCGGTCCCTCAACAAGACCGGGATTTTTTTTGCCCTTTGCCCGTTCATTTCCGACCCCTCCATCCGCCATCCCGAGGAATCCATACATGGAACGCGACCAGGCCATCAAATTCATGCTCGACGCCCTGAAAACCATGCTTGCCAAAGGCGGCTCCGACCTGTTCATCACCACCGGATTTCCGCCAGCCGCCAAGCTCGACGGCAAGATGACCCCCCTGGCCAAAGCCCCCCTGGACGCCTCCCAAAGCCTGATGCTGGTCCGCGCCATCATGAACGATCGCCAGATCAAGGAGTTCGACGCCACCAAGGAGTGCAACTTCGCCATCAATCCGCCGGGTGTGGGCCGCTTCCGGGTCAACGCCTTTGTCCAGCAGGGACAGGCGGGCATGGTGCTGAGAACCATCACCACCGACATTCCGGATTTCGACAAACTCGGCCTGCCCCCGGTACTCAAGGATGTGGTCATGAGCAAAACCGGACTGGTGCTGGTGGTGGGTGGAACCGGCTCGGGCAAGTCCACCACGTTGGCAGCCATGCTCGGCATCCGCAACCGGGACAGCTACGATCACATCATCACCATCGAAGACCCCATCGAATACGTCCATCCCCACGTCAACTGCATGATCACCCAACGGGAAGTGGGGGTGGATACCCTCAGTTGGCACGCGGCCCTCAAGAATACCTTGCGTCAGGCCCCCAGCGTGATCCTCATCGGCGAAATCCGCGATCAGGAGACCATGGAACACGCCATCAACTTCGCCGAAACCGGCCATCTGGCCCTCTCCACCCTCCACGCCAACAGCGCCAACCAGACCCTGGACCGGATCATCAACATGTTCCCGAGCGAAAAGCGTCATCAACTGCTCATGGATCTGTCGCTGAATTTGCGGGCCATCGTCTCCCAGCGACTGGTCAAGAAGAAAGGCGGTGGACGGGTGGCGGCCATCGAGATCATGCTGCGTTCGCCGCTGATCGCCGATCTGATTTTCAAAGGGGAGGTGGCAGGCATCAAGGAGATCATGGGCAAGTCCAACGACCTGGGGATGAAGACCTTTGATCAGGCACTGTTCGACCTCTACGAAGCCGACCTGATCACCTACGAAGACGCCCTGCGCAACGCCGACTCCGCCAACGAACTGCGTCTGCGGGTCAAGCTGGAAAGCAAAGGGGCCAAAAAAGGGGACATCAACGAAGGACTCGACCGCCTCGCCCTGACCCGCAAAGACGACGAGTGATCCCCCCATGAACCTGACCCCCTATCTCAAGCTCATGATCGAAAAAGGGGCCTCGGATCTCTTTTTCACCAGCGGGGCCACGGTGCGCATGAAACTCGATGGCCGTCTGGCCGTGGTGGGCAAGGAACTGCTCACCGCCGAGATGATCGATCAGGCGGCCCAGGGGATCATGGATGAGGCGCAATTCGATTTTTACAAGAAAAACCTGGAAATCGACTTCGCCATCGCCCTGGGAGACGAAGGACGTTTCCGGGTCAACGCCTTTCACCAGAAAAACCAGCCGGCCATGGTGCTGCGCTACATCCGCTCCCAGATTCCCACGCTGGAGCAGTTGAAAGTCCCTCCGGTGCTGGCGGAACTCATCTTGAACAAGCGGGGACTGCTGCTGATGGTGGGGGGCACCGGATCGGGCAAATCCACGACCCTCGCGGCCATGGTGGATCACCGCAACAGCAGCATCGGGGGCCACATCCTCACCATCGAAGATCCAGTGGAGTTTGTCCATCCCCACAAAAAATCCATCGTCAACCAACGGGAGGTGGGCATCGATACCCACTCCTACGCCAAGGCCCTGAAAAGCAGCCTGCGGGAGGCTCCGGACGTGATCCTGATCGGCGAAATCCGCGACCGGGAGACCATGGAAGCCGCCATGGAACTGGCGGGCACCGGCCATCTGGCCATCTCCACCCTGCACGCCAACAACGCCTATCAGGCCCTGACCCGCATCATCAACCTGTTTCCCCAGGCGTTGCATCCCCAGTTGTTCATGGATCTCTCCTTGTATCTGCGGGCGATCCTCTCCCAACGGTTGGTGCCGAGCCTCGACGGCAAACGCCGCGCCGCGGTGGAGGTGATGATCAATACTCCCCACATCGCGGAGTTGATTCTCAAAGGAGAAATCGACGCCATCAAGGAGTCCATGGCCGAAACCAGCGTCAAAGGGATGCAGACGTTCGATCAGGCCCTGTTCAATCTGTACAAGGAGGGGGCGGTTTCCATGGAAGAGGCCTTGAACAGCGCCGATTCCCGTGCCAATCTGGAGGCCAAAATCCATTTCGGTTAACACCCGCATTTCCCGCGGGTCATCCTTATGGGAGTCACCAAGGTCCATGGCACGCATCCTGGTGGTGGATGATGATGGTCAGGCCATCGAGCAGACCGCCCGGTTGATTTCCAACGCCGGGCATTCCGCCGACTTTCTGTTGGAATCCCCCTATCTGCTGCACAAACTGGAGGCGTCACCTCCGGATCTGCTGCTTCTGGATGTGAACATGCCGGAGGTGGATGGGGTGACGCTGCTCAAAAGGATCCGGGCCACTCCCCATCTGAAAGAAATTCCTATCATCATGATCACCGGGGAGACCGACGAATCCCTGATTCAGGAGTGTTTTCAGCTCGGCGCCGTGGATTTCGTCAACAAGCCGATCCGGCCTTTGGAGCTGTTGTCCCGCATCCGCATCGCCCTGGAGACCAAAGCCCATATCCATGCCATCCAGGCGCAACGCAACGCCTTGCAACGGGCCAAATCCTTCACCGACGCCATTCTCAACAGCATGGACGAGGCCATTTGCGTCATCGATCCGGATTCCCATGTGGTGCTGGAGGCCAATCGTCTGTTTCTGGAACAGCTCAATCTACCCCGCCATCGGGTGGTGGGGGAAAAATGTGTCACCTTGCTGGCGGACAAAAGCCGTTCCTGTCCCCAGTGCCCCGGTCCCGGTGAGGAGGCGTGCATTCTGCGCACCACCGTCGATTCCGGCGCGTCGGCCTGCCGGGAATTCTCCGGTCACAGCCCCCAGGGAGAACCGCTTCACACCCTGGTCCAGACCCTGCCCATTCACGACGCCACGGGTCGGGCGGATCGCATCGTGTGTCTGGAACGGGACATCACCCAGACCCGTGAAATGGAAAACCGCCTCAAGCATCTGGCCTTCCACGACCCCTTGACCCATCTGCCCAACCGGCAGTTGTTCCACGACCGGTTGCATCAGGCCCTGGCCCAGGGTCGGCGTCATGCCCAGATGGTGGCGGTGATGCTGTTCGATCTGGATCATTTCAAGAACATCAACGACACCTTGGGCCATGCCGCCGGGGATCAGTTGTTGCGGGAGGTGGCCAACCGACTGAAATCCTGCGTGCGGGAAAGCGACACCGTGGCGCGACTGGGGGGGGATGAATTCACGGCAGTCCTGACCAACGTCTCCGACGCCTCCCAGGTGCGCAAGGTGGCCAAGAAAATGCTGAAAGCTCTGGGGAGGAAATTCTATCTGACGGGTCACAAGGTCACGGTCACCTCCTCCATCGGCGTGAGCCTCTACCCCCACGACGGCGACGAGATGTCCGACCTGATCGACAAGGCGGACAAGGCCCTGTATCAGGCCAAGAGCGCCGGTCGGGACACGGTACGCTTTTTCTCTCCGCCGGAGGCAACCCCATGACCCCCCGTCCCCCTGCCGGTTGGCGGATCTGGTGGCTGCTGCTGATCTGGCTGATACCGGGCATGGTCCGGGGGGAGACGGGAGCGCGGGTCACCGTCGGGGCGCAAGAGGCGGAAGACGCGGTGCAGCGCATCCTTGGACAGGCATTCTGCGCGCCTACCGAGACCTTTGCCCAACCCCCGTCCTGGGTCGTCCAGCCGATCCGGCATGACCGCTGGGGCCAGGGGGGCACCATGGCCATCACCCTGGATCAACAAATCCATCAACTCCTGCTACCCCTGATCACCCAATACGCCCAAGAAAAACAACTGGACATCCGGGTACGGGAAGGCACCTGCGGCACCTCGGCGGGTCTGATGAGCCGCAAGGCGGTGGACATCGCCGGATTCTGCTGTCCTCCCGGAAAAAGCGACCGTCTGCCCGGACTCACCTTTCACACCCTGGGCATCGCCAGCATCGCCATGCTGGTCCATCCAGAAAACGGACTGACCAATCTGAGCTTGGAGCAGATACGCGGCCTCTTTCGGGGACAGCCCCGGCAGTGGTCGGAGGTGACCGATCTGACGGGTCGCCGGGGTCCATCCTGGCCCGTCCAACCCATCGGACGGCTGCACTGCAAGCTGCGCCCCGGACACTGGCGCACACTGCTGGGCAATCCGGACGACTTCAGCCCCCACATGGAAGAGGTCGGCGCCATTCCCGACATGATCCAAAGAATTCTGGCCCAGCGGGGCAGCATCGGTTACGAGACCCTCTGGCATGTGAAACGCCTGACCGACACAATCCGCCCCAATCCCCTCTCCATCGACGGCAACGCACCGGACGATGTGCAGGCGGTGTTGAGCGGTCGTTATCCCCTCTATCACGTCTTCAATCTGACCTTGTGGCAAGGGGAAGGAGTGGCCAACCCCCACGCCCAGGAACTGGTCGCCCATCTCAAACGCGCGGTGGAATCCATGGATCCCCGGGTCACCATGATTCCGGCGGCCATGCTGCGTCAGGCGGGCTGGCCGTTTCAAGACGAAGAGTTGATCGGCGGCCCCCCCAAACCCTGAACCCTGGCCTCTTGTTGCGGCTGGCCGTCGGATGGCGCTTCCACCGCGAAGGGATCGGCGTGTTCGACAGTTTTCCGGCCCCGTGTTTTCCCCGCTCCCGGACCCGTCCCCCCCTCCCCACTCCCCTGCTCCACCCCCGCGCCACGCAAATTGACCTGTTTGAACAATTGATCGATCAGCCGCTCGTGTTGCTCGGATATCATACGTGACTCCTTTTTTTTTACCATCTCCAGATGGCAACTCTACCCGGAAAATGATGGTTCATCAATATGGAAAATCCGGCAACGCCATAGCAATCCCGCACTTGAATCGTGAAAGCAAACATGATAACCTGTCAAAATGATCATTAGAAGATTCAATAACAAAGACAACCACACCCCCATGCAACCCGTACAAATCGCATATCCATACGAAAACATGATCGATGGATCGTGTATTTCTCAACTCAAGACAAATACACCATGACCCCATTCAAACAGTGCCAAAAATGTGTGGTGCAGGCCGGATGGACAGACTTGGCCGCCGCGATTGCCCAGGCAATCTTCCGCAGCCTGCTTGGATGGTTGTCCGGCAGTCTGGGATTGGTGGTTCAGGGACTGTATTCCATTGGCGACGCGGTGACCAAAAGCGTCACGCTGTTCAGCATCCATGTGGCCAAACGCCCCCCCAGCAAAACATTCCCCTTTGGCTTTGGAAAAGTCTTGTTCATTTCGTCCTTCGCCATTGGAGTCGTCTTGATCGTGGGGGGCATCTTCCTGGGTTTGACCAGTTTCACCGATATTGTCGGCATCCAATCGGTTCCTTCGTTGATGACGGCGGTGGGTATTCTGTTGTCGGCTGCCGCCAGTGAATGCATGTACCGTTTTCTGGGCTGCGTCGCCAAGGAAAACAACAACTCCGCCATCGAATCCGCCTCGATGGACAATCGCCTGGATGCCGCCTCATCCATCATTGTGTTGATTGGCATTTTTCTATCCAATATCGGCATTCCTTCCGCCGATCATATGGCGGCCTTCGTGATTTCACTGCTGGTCATCCGCATCGGCGGCCTCATTGCCTGGGATGCCATCAAAGGTTTGCTGGATGTCACCGTTTCCCAGGACGCCTTATCGGAAATGGCCCGCACCGCCCGCATGATCCAGGGGGTGCAGGAAGTCAAACTCATCCGGGGTCGCAGTCTTGGCGAATACTGGGAGATCTATCTGCACATCGCCATCGATGAAAAACTCACCATCCGCGCAGGGCACGACCTCTCCACTCTTCTGAAAGAACGACTGCTGACGGACTTTCCCAAGGTTCAACACATCTGGGTTGTCACCATCCCCAGCGAAACGGAAGAGGAAGACGGCGGCAACTACTGGAAAGAACACCTTTTTTCCCTGCCTCCTGGCGGCGGCGCCCCGAAAACACCGGCAGACAATCCATAAACATAAAACCAGGATTGACCCTGACGCTCCCCATAAGCCTGTCCGCATGGACGATAAACACCCACGAGAATGACACATGATCGACCTATCACGAGCCAGACTGGTCCATTTGAAATGGTTGTTCCAGCTTGAAATGTTGTTGCGGCAGGAGTCCATCCCGCAACTGCAGACCTACATGACCTGTGAACTGGGAATCTGGCTTTATCAGGAGGGAATCAAAAAATACAGCAAATATCCAGAAATATCCTTCCTGGAGAAGCGTCACAAGCGGTTTCACGAGACGGCGGATCTGCTGGTCAGTTACTACAAGAACCGCAACTTCGTGGAAGCGGAAGTGGCCCTGGATGAATTGAAACGGGACAGTCAGGATTTGATCTTCATGTTGACGATGATCGAATACCGCATCCTTGAAAACTGAAAACACACCTGAAACCCGATACGGCCCAAACCGGCCCGGACCGTCCGGGATACCCCCGCGACGATCCGGCTCCTCGTTTCACGCCGGTCACTTGCCTTTGGCCGCAGCACCCCACACGTCCGGGGCAATGCCATCCAACAGGCTGTGACAACTGGTGCATTTGCCCTGCAACTCGTCCAAAGCCTTCAAAACCGGTTCCGGACTGCCTCCGGCTTCCAGTTGTTTGATGGAGGCCTGATAGAGTCCCTTCATGGATTTCTGGCACTGCTCGGCGATTTTGTCAAAATCCGCCTCGGTGAGGACGCTTCCCCCCTGTCCATTCTTTTTTTGCAGGGTGATGGAGGTGCTGACATGCCACTCCATGGGGCCCAACAGACCGAAGGTGTGTTGCAATCCCGAAACGTGACGGGCCAGATTGCGACTGTAACGGAAATCATGGGTCGCCAGTTGACGAATGGCCTCCGCATGCAAACGCAGCATGGTGATGACCGATTCCACATATCGATCCTTCTCGGAAGACTCCACCAGACCCGGCGCCAGGGAGAAAAACAAGGCTCCCCCGACCGCGGCCAGCCAAAAGCGCCTGCGTCCCGGAGGATTCCGGAAAACGGGTCGAAGATTCCGATCCCAATCCAACATGGGCCTTTCTGCCTGATTGTTCATGACCACCTCACCACGCACATGCGACATGTTCCAAAACCATCCCCGGTATTCTTGGGCATTCCCTTGCGACTCACGGGGCCGGTTCTTCAGGCACCTCGTGGGCAATACCGCTGTGACAATCGATACAGGTTTTGGTTCCTTCCTGCATCATCCGTTCGTGTTTGTTGGCCGCCGTGCGTTGTTGATCCGCCAGTTGCATCGCCTCGTAGGTGTGACACTGGCGACACTCCTTGGAATCCCGTTTCCGCATGTTCTCCGTGACCAACTGCGCCAACCGGTAGCGGGATTTCTCGAAGGAGGCAGCATCCGGATAGGTGCCGACCAGATGGTGGTACAGATGCCGTCCCCCCACGATCACCTTGTCCAACATCTTATCCTTGTAGTCCACCAGTCCCTTGCCGTGGGGAATGTGACAACCGGCGCAGGTCACCCGAACCCCGGAGGGATTCTTGTAGTGGATGCTTTTCTGGTATTCCTTGTAGACCCCTTCCATTTCATGGCAGGAGATGCACATTTCCAGACTGTTGGTATAACCATCCATCAACAGGAAGTGCCCACCCAGAAAACCGATCCCCCCCACCAGCAAACCACCCATGAAAATCCACCAGAATCCGGACTTGCACTTGCCACCACGACCACGTTTATCCATCCCGCCCAGGCCCGATTCCATGGCCGATCTCCTTATCAATCAAAACGAAAACATGACAGTGGTCAATACGCCCGTCACGGGGTCCAGCCCCCCGCAATCCGAGTCGTCCGGACGGTCTGATTGACCTTATATGGCGGCATGTTCGACGGGAGCGGCTGCACTTGTCAAGTGAATTTTCCAGAAATGCGAGCTTTTCCCTGTATCCACACCTCCGTCTCCCGCAGCACTTTCCAGGCCAATCCGATCTCGTCGGGATGATGGGCGTTGGAGCCGGGAGCGAGCAGCACCCCATGACGACGACAGATTTCCAGAAATGGCCCCATGGGATAATGATAGGCGGGATTCAACTCCAGGCCCTTGCCTTGGGCCTTGGCCCGGATCACCACCTCTTCAAACAAGGCCATGGGAAACGGGGTCACATATTTGCTGCACACTCCCCCCGGGTGGGCGATGGCGTGTACCCGGGGATGATCGATCAGGGCCAACAGACTGCGAAACTCCAGATCGATGGCGCGGGCCGGATCGATGCCGGAAAGATCCCAGCCATATCCGGGATAGGCATGCACCGCCCCCAAAATGAACTCGCTTTCGGTCAGCATCTCTTCCGTGGCCAACAGATTGCCCTCCAGATCGAGAATCGGCACTTCCAGTCCCAGCACCACCTCCATCCCGCCGGCTTCCGACCGGCGCAAATCCCGCACGGTGCGGGCATAACGCTCGAACCACCCCGGACCGGCCACCAGTTCGGGTTCGGTATGTTCGGTGAAAATCAACCGTTCGATCCCTTTGGCCCGGGCCACGGCCATGGTCTTCGACACCGACGACGCACCGTCGGAAAAATCCGAATGCACGTGATATTCCCAACGGGGCAACTGCGCCAGGGGACGATCCGCAGGATAAAACCACTCTTGAGTCACCAGATTCACCATGTCATACCTTTTCCTTGTGCCATGCCACCGCCATTGATACCAACCCGCCTGTCATCGGATTGAAATTCCGACCCCATCCGCCACGCATCTCCCTGTCTGACGCGCCCGGCACGGGTTGACCGTCGGGCAGGAGTTAGTTATTCTCACTTAGATATAAAAATCAATATTCCTGCTGAACCAGCGTTCACGAAAATGATATTGACCAATATCACGCTTATGCGGGGATCACCCGTCCATCTCACAGGGGGAGAGGATCACCATGTCGTTACTCAATCGAATCACATTGCGCACCAAAATTGCAATCATGCTTTTGTTGCCCATGGTCGGCATGATCGGGTTCGGGGTGACAGGGGTTGTGGACAAACATCGGTTGACGCAGCAAATGGACGCCATGACCGCCCTTTCCGGCCTGGGGGTACGCATCAGCGAACTGGTCCACGAAGCCCAGAAAGAACGCGGCATGAGCGCCGGATTCATCGGCAGTCAGGGCAAAAAATTCTCCGACCAACTGCCCAAACAGCAGCAGGAGAGCGATGTCATGCTCAAGCGCATGCGGGATTATCTGCAAGGATTCAATGTCCAGCTATACGGCAATGAACTCAACACATCCCTCAACGGCGCGCTGGGTCGGCTGGAAAAACTGCCGGAAACCCGACGTCAGATTCTGGCCCTTGCGCTGCCGGCA
Source organism: Magnetococcales bacterium (assembly GCA_015231755.1). Lineage (NCBI taxonomy): Bacteria > Pseudomonadati > Pseudomonadota > Magnetococcia > Magnetococcales > Magnetococcales bacterium. The sequence continues at coordinate 41,695 of JADGAZ010000003.1, forward strand.
CCGGAAGCCATCGGTTTTTACACCCAGACCATCACCGATCTGCTCAACGTGGTGGGCGCCCTGCCCAAGCTTTCCGCCAACGCGGAACTGGCAGCCATCACCGGCGGTTATGTCCATTTTCTGCTGGCCAAGGAGCGCAGCGGTCAGGAACGGGCTGTCCTGACCAACACCTTTGCCAAAAACGCCTTCGCCGAAGGAATGTTTCCCAAATTCATCGCGCTGGTGACCGAACAAAACGCCTATCTGGGGGTGTTCCACTCCCTGGCTCCGGCCTCCCAGCGCGACTTCTTCAAAGAGAAGATGTCCACTCCGGCGGTGGCCGAAGTGGAAAAAATGCGCGCCATCGCCATGAGCAAAGCCATCACCGGCGAATTCGGAGTCGATCCCAACGTCTGGTTCTCCACCATCACCGACAAGATCAACCTCCTCAAGGAGGTGGAAAACCGCCTCTCCCAGGATCTGGACAGCCGGACCACCACCCTGGCCACCGAGGCCAGAACCCTGTTTTGGGGCGGAATGATCCTCACCTCCCTGGCGGTGCTGGTCAGCGTGATCCTGGGAACCCTGATCGCCCGTGAAATCATGCTGCAACTGGGCGGAGAACCCTCCGAGGTGGCGGCCATGGTCCAGACCATCGCCACCGGTCAGCTCAACGTCACCTTCGACAACCGCGCCAAGAGTGGCATCTACGCCGCCATGGAGACCATGGTGCAGAATCTGCAAAAAACCATCGGTGTCTTGATGGATGTAGGGGTCAATCTGGTCAATCAAAGCAACTCCGCCAGCGCGGCGGCCCAGACCCTCTCCCAGGGGGCCACGGAACAGGCAGCGGCCATCGAGGAGACATCCGCCTCCATGGAACAGATGGCCGCCAATATCCAGCAAAACACCGAAAACGCCCAATTGACCGAAACCATGGCCGGCAAAGCCTCGGTGGATGCCCGGGAGAGCGGTGTGGCCGTGGAGCAGGCCGTGGGGGCGATGCGTCAGATTGCCAGCAAGATCAACATCATCGAAGAGATTGCCCGTCAGACCAACCTGCTGGCCTTGAACGCCGCCATCGAGGCGGCCCGGGCCGGCGAGCATGGCAAGGGATTCGCGGTGGTGGCCGCCGAGGTGCGCAAACTGGCGGAACGCAGTCAAACCGCCGCCGGAGAGATTACCCAACTGTCCACCACCAGCGTGCAGGTGTCGGAACAGGCGGGACAACTGCTCTCGACCCTGGTGCCGGACATCCAGAAAACCGCCCAACTGGTCCAGGGCATCACCACCGGTTCCGAAGAGCAGGCCCAAGGCGCCGCCCAGGTGAACGAGGCGATCCAGCAACTCGACCAGGTGCTGCAACAAAACGCCGCCTCCGCCGAAGAGATGTCCGCCACCGCCGACGATCTCGCCTCCCAGGCTGCGACCTTGCAAGAAGCGCTTTCTTTCTTCAAACTCTCCTGAGCGGAAAAGCCACTCATATCCTTGTATCAGCATTGATCGTTACCAAACCGACAACGGAGCCACCATCCCATGGAAATCCACGAAACACACGAAATGGTCCATCACGCTGCCCACGGGGGCGGCCATGGCGACGGTCATGACGATCCGGGCCTCAACAGCCGCAACAAACGGATCGCCATTTTGATCAGCGCCATCGCCTGTCTGCTGGCCATCGTGGAAATCGGCGGCAAAAGTTCCCAGAACACCGCATTGACCTCCTACATCGAGTCCTCCAATCTGTGGGCCTTCTACCAGGCCAAAACCATCCGCATGACCATGACCAAAACCTCTGCGGAGATGATGGAGACCATCAAACCTCTGGAACTCCCCCCGGAACAGGCGGGTCTGTGGAACAAACAGATCGATACCCTGCGCGCCACCGCGAAACGCTACGACAGCGAACCGGAAACCAACGAAGGCCGCAAAGAATTGATGGCCCGGGCCAAACAGGCCGAAGACAAACACGCCCACGCCCTCCACGCCTATCACCTCTACGAATACGCCGCGGCGGCCATGCAGATCGGCATCGTGCTGGCATCGGCCTCGGCGGCCACCAGCGTGCTGGTGCTGGCCTATCTGGCCGGCGGGCTGGCGGCTTTGGGATCGGCCATCGCCTGCGTAGCGTGGCTGGCTCCGACGGCCTTGCATTTTTAAAGAGGGCTCCCATGACCCGACTCTCCGGCGCCGGCAGGATCGGTTGGCTGTGCGGACTGGCGCTGCTGTGCTGGCAGACGCCGGGCGCAGCCGAATCCTGCCGCATCGCCTTTGATGTCGGTTCTTCCGGCATCCGGGTCGGCCCCACGCCCCAGGCCGAACCGGCCAAGGTGGCCATCGATTATCTGGGGGACGTGTGGCCCGATCACGAAATCGACCGCACCGTGGACGCCACCATCCAGGCTCTGCTCTCCCTGCCCCGGGCCGCCGGAATCCCTCCCGGTTGCCGCGGGGTGGCGGGAGGGTATTCCGCCTGGCGACTGGCCTTGCAACAAGGGGATCCCACCCGGCTGATCGCCACCTTGCGCACCATCCACGCCCAAACCCAGGTGCCATTGTTTGTCATTCCCCAAGCGGTGGAGGGGACCCACGGCCATCTGGCCGCGGAAAAAAGTCTGGGAGATCGTCTGAAAACCCCCTGGATCCTGGATCTGGGAGGCGGCAGCGTCCAGATTGCCGGCAAAAGCTCGGGATGGGGCACCGACCTGGGACAAAAGGCGTGGCGCAAGCTGTATTGCGAACAAGTCAAAAAAAATCCCGACCCCACCTGCTCCCCCAATCCCGTGGGTCCGACCGCCCTGGATGAAACCGCCCGCATCCTGGCGCCCCGCTTCGCCGAAGCCACAAAACAGCTGGGCACCGGCGTGAAAATCACCGCAGTCAGCGCCCCTGTGGTCAAGGCGATCCATCCGGTATTGCGATTCCTGGCGGAAGAACGCCACGCCATTCCCACCGGAGGGGTGGATGCCGACGGCTTCAACCGCGCCACTCTGGACGCCGCCATTGCCCTGCTCTCCCCCCTGGACAACGCCGCCATCGCCCATCTGCTGGAACTGGAAGATCCGGCGGGCCTGTCCGCCACCAAACCGGTGTGCGATGCCCGCTTCCTGCCCACCCTGGTGACCGACATGCTGTTGGTCCACAGCCTGATGAGCGAACTCAAGGTGGAGCGCCTGGAAGTGGCCTTCGCCTCCATCACCAACGTGCCGGGCCTGCTGGCCGACCCCAACGCCGCCGCCTGGGCCGACCACTATCCGTGTTATCTGCAAAAACTGGAAACCATGGGCATCGACGCCTTTCTGGCCGATCCGTCCTCCTGCGCGCCTGAGCCACCCAGACGGGATTAAAGCAGCTCGAAACCCTTGCCAAGCGCCCTCCTTTGGGGCAATCTTGCGCTCCTTCGCCAGTCTAAGGAACACCAGCGGACGCCACGCCCATTCCAAAGGAACCATAAAAAATGGCCGATACCGACGATCTGAAAGAGACCCACGACTATCATTTCGACATCCCGCAACGGGCCCAGCCGTTCCCCCTCAAAGGGTGCGACTCCCTGGACTGGGGGATGAAGAACCGGCTTTCCAAAATCTTTTCGCCGACCACGGGCCGCACGGTGATGCTGGCGGTGGATCATGGCTATTTCATGGGACCGACCACGGGACTCGAACGGATCGATGTCACCATCAATCCGTTGCTGCCGTATGCCGACACCCTGATGTGTACCCGTGGCGTGTTGCGCGCCCTGACCCCCGCCACCTTCACCAAAGGGGTGTCGTTGCGGGCCAGCGGCGGTCCCAGCATTCTCAAGGAGCTGTCGGACGAACGGATCGCCGTGGACATCGAAGACGCCTTGCGCCTCAATGTGGCGGCCATGGCGGTGCAGGTGTTTGTCGGAGGCGAATTCGAAACCCAGTCGATCCACAACCTGACCCGTCTGGTGGACCAGGGTTTGCGCTACGGACTGCCGGTTCTGGGGGTCACCGCCGTGGGCAAGGATCTGGCCCGGGATGCCAAATACATGCGTCTGGCCACCCGCATCTGCGCCGAACTCGGAGCCACCTTCGTCAAGACCTATTACGTGGACAAGGGCTTCGAGAGCGTCACCGCCGCCTGTCCGGTGCCCATCGTGATCGCCGGCGGCAAGAAACAACCCGAAGCCGATGCCCTGACCATGGCCTACAACGCCATCCAGCAAGGCGCGGCGGGGGTGGACATGGGCCGCAACATCTTCCAATCCGACGCGCCGGCGGCCATGATCCAGGCCGTGGGCAAAGTGGTCCACGACGGCTTCACGCCCCGGGAGGCGTTCGCGTTCTATCAAGACCTCAAAGCCGCCCGCTGACCGTATTCACCCCCTTGCCGAACCGACGACGCTCATGAAAAACCGCTGGTCAGAGACCGAGGCCGCCGAATACCGCCAACGCTACGCCCCCCGTTGGGGGGAGCGTCTGGCCCTGCGCACCTACTCCAGCCGCCTGATCGGCGCGGAAAAAGGGCTGGTGCTGCACGGCGGAGGCAACACCTCGGTCAAGGGAAGCGCCCGCACCCTGCTGGGAGAAGAGATCGGCGCGATCTTCATCAAGGCTTCGGGGTGGAATCTGGAAACCATCGAACCCGAAGGTCACACCGGTCTGGAACTGGCCCCGTTGCGTCCGCTGATCGGCCTCAAGACCCTGGACGAAGCGGCCATGATCAACGCCCTGCGGGTGCGCCGTCTGGACGCCGAAGCCCCCACCCCTTCCATCGAGGCGTTGCTGCATATCTTTCTGCCCCACGACTTCATCGATCATACCCACGCCGACGCCATCCTCGCCTTGAGCAACCAACCGGACGGGGAACAACACCTCCGGGCGGCACTCGGGGACCGGGTGGCCATTTTGCCTTATGTGCATCCCGGATTCGCCCTGGCCAAGGCGGTGGCGGAACACCAAGCCGCGGCCCCGGAGTGCGTCGGTCTGGTGCTGATGCATCACGGTCTGGTCACCTGGGGTCAAAGCGCCCGGCAATCCTATGACGCCACCATCGAACTGGTCAGCCGCGCCGAAGAATACATCATCCGCCACTCCCGGGCTCCCAAAAGCCTGCGCCGGGTCACCGCCTTGGCCGCGGCCCGGGAGCGTTATCTGGAGGCGGCTCCGGTGTTGCGGGGACGGCTGGCGATCCCCACCGGCGAAGCGGATCATCCGTTTCAACGCTTCATCCTGCTGCCGGTGATCACCCGCGAGACCCTCAATCTGGTGGACTCCGAACAAGGGGCCGAACTGGCCATCACCCCACCCTTGACCACCGATCACCTGATCCGCACCAAGCCGCTGCCCCTGTGGATCGACAACATCGACGCCATTCCCGCCGCCATCGAGGGGTACCAAACCGCCTATCGGGAACGGTTCCAACGGCTGGCCGACGCGACGAATCCGCCCATCCCCTTCGATCCCTCCCCCCGGGTGATCTTCATGCCCGGCATGGGGGCCATCTGCGTGGGCCGCACCGGCGCCGAGGTGGACGTGACCCGGGATATCCTGCTACAAACCCTGACGGTCAAAAACCAGATCGCCGCCATGGGAGCCCGTTATCGGGGACTCGACGACCCGGATCTGTTCGCCATGGAGTATTTCCCCCCCCAACTCAAAAAACTCAAGAACGTCCAGGAAGCGCCCCTGGCCCGTCAGGTGGCGCTGGTGACCGGAGCCGCCGGGGCCATCGGTTCCGGGATCTGCCGGGAGCTGTTGGCCCATGGCTGTCATGTGGCTGCCGCCGACCTGCCCGGCGAAGGGTTGAACTCCCTGGCGGAAGAACTCAACCGCCTGCATCCGGGACAACTGCTGCCCGTGCCCATGGATGTGACCTCAGCCGACGCGGTGAGCGCCGGTTTCACAACCGTCGTGGAGCGGTGGGGCGGGGTGGATCTGGTGATTCCCAACGCGGGACTGGCCCATGTGGCCGGACTGGAAGAGTTGACCCTGGCCACGTTCCAGAAATTGCAAAGAGTCAATGTGGAAGGCACCCTGCTGGTGCTGGCCGAGGCGGCCCGGCTGTTCCGACGCCAGGGCACCGGGGGGGATGTGGTGATGATCTCCACCAAGAACGTCTTTGCTCCGGGTGCCCGTTTCGGCGCCTACAGCGCCACCAAGGCGGCGGCCCATCAACTGGCCCGCATCGCCTCCCTGGAACTGGCGGAACTGGGGGTGCGGGTCAACATGGTGGCACCCGATGGCGTCTTCGCCGACGGGGCGCGTCCTTCGGGACTGTGGGCCGAAGTGGGACCGGACCGCATGAAGGCCCGGGGCCTGGACGCCGACGGCTTGCAGGAGTACTACCGCAACCGCAATCTCCTCAAGGCGCGCATCACCGCCCAACATGTGGGCAAGGCGGTACTGTTTTTCGCCACCCGTCAAACTCCGACCACCGGGGCCACGTTGCCGGTGGATGGGGGTCTGCCGGACGCCACCCCCCGCTGAGTGTCTCTCAACCTTCGCATCGAGTCCCGCATGCTGCCTCGTCATCCCAAAGCCAGATCGCTGTTGGAAAGCGGACTGTTCCAGGAGGTTTCCCGTTTTTCCGAACTGGAAACCCGCATCCGCGCCCTGGAGGATCCGGCGGAACAACAGGCGGCCTTTGCGCTCTTCGCCGAAGGGGTGTTGACCACCCGGGCCTTGCACCGGGCGGTGGAGATCTGGCCCACCGGTCAGGTGCCTCTGGATGCCCGCCGTCGTCTGGGACTGCCCGCGACCCTGCCCGGCGCCGATGGTCTGTTCCGCTCCCAGGAGGGGGAGATTCACGCCTATCAACTGCTCTTCCGGCCAGATCGGGACAAACCGTTGCCGGATGAGTCGGAACGCTTTCAGCCTCTTCTCGCCCACAGCCTGCAACCGCTGCTGTTCACCAACGGGGATCTGTTCGCCAACGGCTGGAAAAAACTCAAACCCCTCCATGCCCTGCGGGGGGTGGACCTGGACCGGCTGGAACCCCGAACCTTCCAGGCCATCCGCCGCTGGCTGCAAGGGGCTGGAGCCGCCGTGGAACGCCCCCTCGTCACCCCGTCCCACGCCTGGGCCATGGAACGGATCCAATCCTTGATGACCACCGGAGATCAAGCCACGCTGCTGCTCCCTCCCGGCGCCGAGGCGGAACTGCTGACCCTGCGGATCGTGCAACGGCTGGGGGGACGCCGGGTGGTGGTGGTGCTGCTCGACACGCTCGATCAGATGGTCCACACCATCCGCGTGTGGCGTCAACACGCCGGCTGGGGGGATCTGGCCGCGCTTCAGGTGAGCGAAGAGCCTGGGGGCAATACCCCCGGCCCACTGGAACTGGACTTTCCCCTGACCCATCATCCGGACGGGGTGCGACGTTTCCTCGCCTGGCCCCACACCGGGGCGCGGGTGATCCTGGCCACCCGCGCCATGATGCCACTGCTGGCCCGGGCCATGATGGGCTTTACCCAGGCCGACTATCTGATCGGATTCCACACCTCCGGGGAGACCTTGCCTGCCGCCAAGCGATTGCAGTTGCACACCGCCCCCCTCCGACCCAAATCCCTGGATGCGGCCCGCGCCTTGACCCTGCCCTTGCCCCGACCCTGGCGGCTGTGGTTGCTGCCGGTTCCGGCCAGTCAGACGGAAAACCCCTGGAGCCTGTTGCCCGCGCTGATGACACAGGCGACGGCCCTGGACGAGGTACGCCACATTCTCGCGTGTCTGCCGGAGGATCCTCCCCGGACCCTGATGGATCCGGCCTGGGCGGGAGAGTCCGGATACACGGTTTTTCATCTGGCCCGAGGCCTCAAACCCACGGAGCGGGACCGGATCCTGACCGCCTTCCAGCGCGCCCGGCGGGGGATGCTGCTTTTGCCCCCTGGTGGCGACTCCGGACCCTTCCTGCCCGCAGCGGATCTGGTGATCTGGCTGACATCTCCCAGCGGTTCGGGCCTGTCCCACACCCTGGATTCCCTGCTGTCCACCGGCAACGGCGCCACACCGGGTTGCCTGCTGCTGCCGTTGCCCCTCAAGGATGGCCAATTGGCGGATCCGGAGCTGTTGTGGGGCATTCTGAAAGGTCTGCGGGAGCTGGACCCCACCCTGACCCAACAGATCCGCGCCGCCATGGAACAACAGGGCCGGGAAGGACGCTGCGATCCTGAGCCGTTGCAAACCCGCTTCCGCCTGCTGCCCGGCGACACGTCCCTCTCCGTTCCCCCGGCGGAAACCATCGTCACGGCACTCCTCAAACGCCTGGGGGAAAGCTGGGACGAGCGGTTCGGCGAGCTGCAATCTTTTTGTCACAGGCAAGGCCACGGGGCGGTTCCGGTGCTGTGGCCGGAAAATCCCCTGCTGGCGGAATGGGCCGGACGCCAGCGGTCCGCCTGGGCCAAGGGCATCCTGGAAGAGACCCAGAAAACGCGACTGGAAACGGTGGGCTTTGTCTGGGATCTGGAGGCCTTCGCCTGGGATCGGGCCTTCGCCCGGTTGGAACGGTTCATCGCCCGTCACGGCCACGCCAAGATTCCCGACCCCTGCCCGGAGGATCCAGCCCTGGGGGAGTGGACCCTGCGGCAGCGTCACCTTAAGAAAAAGGAAAAACTCGCTGCGGAACGAAACGCGCGCCTGGAAGCGGCAGGCTTCATCTGGGATCCGGAAGAGGCGGCCTGGGAGGAGTTCTTTCAGCTTTTCCTGCGTTTCAAGGGGGTGCGGGGACATGGCAAGATTCCGAGCCACTGCCCGGATGATCCCCAACTGGGCAAATGGGCCGAGCGGCAACGCAAGGAGCGGGAACAGAAAAAACTGCTCCCCACCCGTCAGGACCGGCTGGAGGCGGAAGGCTTTGTCTGGGATCTGGCCGCCGCGGCCTGGGACGAAATGCTGGAGGTGTTGCGCCAGCACCGCATGATGCAAGGCCACGGCAAGGTGCCCAAGGAGTGGCCGGAAAATCCCACCCTGGCCATCTGGGCCGAAGAACAGCGTCGTCTGCATGAAAAGGGGGCCTTGTCCACGGAGCGTGTGGCCCGTCTGGAGGCTTTGGATTTCGTCTGGGATCTCAAGAAAGCCCGCTGGGAAGAGGGATGGCAGGCCTTTTTGCAATTTTTCGCCCTGAACGGGCATGGTCTGGTGCCCGATCCCCATCCGGACTCGGCGCTTCTGGATTCCTGGGCCAGGGAGATGCGCCGCTCCTGGCGGCTGGGACAGCTCGATCCCAAACTGCAAAGCCGGGTGGACGAGGCGGGCTTTGTCTGGGATCTGGAGCAGGCTGCCTGGGAGGCGCGCTTTGCCGAGCTGGAACGGTTCCGCGCCGACCATGGTCATGCCGGAGTGGTGGAGCCGTGTCCCGAATTTCCTTTGCTTGCGGCCTGGGTGCAGGCCCAACGCCGGGCACGGCTCAAGGGCTCCCTCTCCGCGACCTTGCAGACCCGATTGGATCGGGTGGATTTCATCTGGGATCCGGCGGAAAAATGGTGGAATGACCAGTTCACCGCCCTGGACCGCTTTTACCAGACCCAGGGTCATTTCAACGTGCCCAAAGAGTGGGAGGATCCCCCGGAGTTGTTCGCCTGGGTCAAGGCGCAACGGCTGGCGCGTGAAAAAGAGAAACTGGACGAAGACAAACTCTCCCGACTGGTGGCTTTGGGGTTCTTGTGGGATGCGCGGGAGGCGGCCTGGGAGGAGATGTTTCTCGCCTTGACCCGCTTCCAGCAAGCCCGCAACCACTGTCTGGTGCCGGCCCAATGGGCCAACGATCCGGCCCTGGCCCGCTGGGTGGAACAACAACGGCGGGACCATCGACTCAAGCTGCTCAAACCCGACCAGATCCAGCGCCTGGAATCCCTCGGGTTCATCTGGGATTCCAAGGCGATCTTTTGGGAGGAGATGTTCGCCGCCCTCACGGAATACCGGGAGCGGCACGGGGACTGTCTGGTTTCCGAAAGTCAAACCGAACACTCCCAGTTGGCTTGGTGGGTGGCGGCCCAACGCAAGGCGCGACTGGCCGCACAACTGGAACCGGAACGGATCCAGCGTCTGGACGCGGTCGGTTTTGTCTGGGATGCCCAGGAGGTGATCTGGATGGAGTCGTTGAGCGCCCTGGCACAGTTCAAACACCGGTTCGGCCACTGTCTGGTGCCCGCCGACTGGCCGGAAAATCCCCGTCTGGCCACCTGGGTAAGCGCCCAGCGCAATGCGCGTCAAAAGGGTCATCTGGGAGAAAGACGGGTGGCCCTGTTGACCGATCTGGGGATGATCTGGGATCCCAAGGAGGCGGTGGCCGAAGAGATGATCCAGCAATTGCGGGCCTTCCAGGCCCGTCACGGCCACTGCGACGTGCCGTTGGAAGCCCCGGAATGTCCCAAACTGGGGATGTGGCTGCAATTTCAGCGTCAGGCCAGAAAAGATGGCACCCTGGAGCCGCGACGGGAAAAACGGTTGGAAGAGATCGGGGTGGTGTGGCGATAACCTCCGGATAAAGGATCCCTCACCCCGGACACAAAGCCCAACGGGCTTCATGTCGGGGCGAGACGGATGGTCCGGCGCCCTCTTTGTCGGTCAGGGCCGGACCATCACCATCACTGGGCCTTCTTCTCCTGCAACTCTTTCAGATTCTGTTCCCGCGCATCCAGCTTTTTGCGCTGTTCCTGGATGCGTTGCAACTGCTCGGTCTGGTGACGCATCTTCTGGGCCTCATGACAGCGTTTCACTTCGGCAGGGGTATTGGCCGCTTTCAGACAGGCCAGCTTTTCTTCCATGTTCTGGATCTCTCTGGCCTTGCGCGCCTTGAATTGCTCTTCTTTTTCCGGGTTGGCGCCACCCGCGGCCCAGACCGGAGCCGCCAACAAAAAGACCGCAACGGCCACAACACCCTGCCATTTATTCATGACTCTCTTCGCCTCCAATGCGTGACTTGAATCGTGGAAACAATCTCTTCTCATTTTCCTATACCCAAGCCCCGTCCGTCAACTCCGATGTCAAGAAAGAAACCCGGTCCCATCTCCCGCACATCCCCCGGAAATGGCAAACCATCTTGACAGATAAAAAACAATCATGATTCCATCCTCTTTTTGTGATTCATCACATCCACTCCATGGTTTCAAGACCGGCAGCCCATTCCCCACGACCTTGAAAATGCCACCGCCCCCCACGATTGGTTTGGTCATCGCGCTGTTGACAGCGCTCGGACCGCTCCGGACCACCTGGGCCGCCGACGAAGCCGTCAATCCCCTGGCCTATCGCCCGGCGACGCCCCAGCAGCACCCCCCGGAGTCCGATGCCACAAACGCCTTGACCCCATGGCTGCTCTTTCCCTTGAGCCTGTATTCCCATACCATAAGCCGCGTGGATGGAGATCGTTGCCCTTCGCACCCCAACTGCTCCCACTATGCCAGGCAGGCCCTGCAACGCCATGGCCCCCTGACGGGACTGTGGCTGACCATCGACCGCCTGATCCACGAACGCAGCGAAATCGAACTGGCACCCCAGGTCCGGGCCGAGGACGGCTCGACGCGCCTGCTGGATCCCCTGGAGGCCAACGATTTCTGGTTGCATCAACCCTGGAGAGAGAACCCTTGAAAACAATGAAAAGATCGCCCATTTTGTCAGCCCGGCCAGCCTCCGCCGGATTCACGCTGATCGAAATCATGGTGGTGGTGGTCATTCTCGGCATCCTGGCGACATTGATCATCCCAAAAATCATGAGCCGCCCGGACGAAGCGCGGCATACCAAGGCCATCCTCGACATCCAATCCATCGGGCAGGCCCTTGATCTGTATCGCCTGGACAACAACCAGTATCCCACCACCGAACAGGGCCTGATGGCTTTGGTGGTCAAGCCGGAAGTGGAACCGGTTCCCCGCCGCTGGCGTCAGGAAGGCTATCTGGCCAAGCTGCCCATGGATCCTTGGGACAATCCATATGTCTATCTGGCTCCGGGTCTGCACGGTCAATACGATCTGCTCTCCTTGGGGCCGGACGGCATGCCGGGGGGCGAAGGCAAAGGGGCGGACATCACCTCCTGGAATCTGGATCGCCAGTGAACCGACGCCTCCAGTCACGGGGGTTCACCCTGCTGGAGGTGATGATCACCTTGTTTCTGATCACCATTCTAACGGGACTGGTGATTCCCTATCTGGGACCGGGGAAACTGGACGGATTGCGCGCCTCCGCCAATCGCTTCCGCAACGTGCTGATCTGGCTGCGGGATCAAGGAGCCTCCGGACTGGCGGAGTATCGGCTGCGGCTGGAACCGGCCCAGGGGCGCTATCATGTCGAGATACTCGACCAAGAGGCTTTTGTCCCGGTGGCGGATCCTCTGCTCAAGCCGGGGCAACTGCACCCTGCGGATGGACAACTGCTCTGGCAACCGGATCAAGCCGATCTGTCGGATCCCAGCGAGGTGACGGTAAAGTTCACCCGGTTTGGTCCAGAGCGGGCGATCCAGGTCCAATTCGCCACCCGGGACGGAAAAGAAGGATTCACGGTCTCCTACCGGCCCGAGTGGAGTCAACCCCGTCTGGAAGCGGGACTGTTGTCGTGGAAATGAGCCGATCCGCCTCGATCCAAGGTTTCACCCTGCTGGAGATCCTGGTGGCCCTGGCGCTGATCGGAGGATTGTTCGTGGGCATCGGGGCCATTCTCAGGCAGCAGGCCAATACCCAGTACCGACTGGAAGAACGTCTGGCCGCAGCCCAGGTGGCCAGCAATCAGATGGAGCTGTTCCGGGCCAACGGCCTGCCCCCGACCCCGGATCAGGTGGCCGGAGACGAAGAGATGGCGGGTCGCACCCTTCCCTGGATCCGACGCGTCACCCGTTCCGAAGACGGTCTGGGATACGAAGTGACGATCCTGGTGGGGCTGGAGACCGCTCCGCTCTTTGTGGAGCGCTTCCGATGGCCCGGTCATTGACCCGCCGGTGGCGATCCGGGGGGTTCACCCTGCTGGAAGCCCTGATCGCGTTGACCATCTCGGCGCTGATCATGACCGGGGTGTATCGCATGGTCAACGGCGGAGCGATCCAGACCAAAACGCTGGAACAACGCGCCGAGACCCTCCATCTTTGGAGCCATGTGCGACGCGTCTTGAGCCAGGATCTGGAACAACTCGCCCACGAACCCCCGGCGCGTCTGGTGCGGGAAGGAAACGACACCTTGATCCTGCGTTGCAGCGGGGGGATCATGCCGGAATGGGCCATGGGAGCGGTGGTGGAGGTGATCTACCGTTGGCGTTCCAACGGCACCGGAGCCGGCATGACCTGGGAACGGCTGGTCAAACCCGCAAACGGCAAAAGGGAAACGGCCAAAGTGACATTGAAACTCGACCAGGGTTTGAAAAAGGTGGAATATGCCCTGCTCGACGCCCAGGAGTGGCGTCCATCCGGCGAGGGGGCGAATCCGCCTTTCCGGGCGATTCGCTGGCATTTCGACTTCAGCGACATCGGCCCATGGACCCTGGTGCGCAATCTGTTGCCCCTGCCGGAGACCGCCCCATGAGCCGCATCCGCGCCAAAGGGCAGGAGGGAATGGTATTGCTGGTGACCCTGTCGGCCATTGCCCTGCTGGTGCCCCTGGTTTACGCCGGGATGGAGTCGCAACGGTTTCATCTGCGTCAGGTGCAACGGGAGCTGGAGCTGGAAATGGCCCACCGTCACGCCGAATCCCTGTTGTCGCTGGTGGTGGCGGTGGTGAAGATGGATGGGGTGCAGGGGGGAGTCATCGACCATTTGAACGAACCATGGGCCATGCCGATCACCCTGCCGGACAACCCGGATGGCACTGCGGAGGCGTTGGTGGAAGACACCTCCCGCCGCTGGAACCTCAACGCCCTGCGCAAGGAGGATGGACAACTGAACGGAGAGTTGCGTCTGGTGTTGCGCCGTCTGGCGGCCCGGGAGGGGCTTTCGGGATCGATGCTGGAACGGGTGGTGGAGTGGCTGGTGCCCACGGATCAAATGGCGCGTCCGGAAACCGGGGGGACACCCTTGGCCCCGGAGCCTCTGCACGCCCTGGAAGAACTCTTGAAACTGCCGGATTGGAACGCCGAGGCGGTACGCAAGCTCGCTCCCTTCATCACCGTGGATGACACCTGCCGCAACAGCCGCCTGAATCTCAACACCGCCACCCTCCAGACCCTGGAACCGCTGGTTCCGGAGGCCAACTGGCAACAGGTGGTGGAACGCCGCACCCACACCCCGATCGCCCAGGTGACGGATCTGGCCGGGGCCGGTGTGGCGCTGTCGCCGGATCAGGGCCAACTGCTGACCGTGGGCAGCAGTTGTTTTGTGGCGCACATCCGCTCGCGGGTGCAAGGATCGGCGGCCATGCTGACCGCGTGGCTGGTTCGCAACGGAACACGGGTGACCATCACCAAAACGAGTTGGGACGGATGAAATCCAAGGCCACATGGGGCGTGGTGCCAGCCACGGACAAACTGTTGTGGGTGCGCCTGCTGGAACACGACACCTTGATGTTTGAAACCGGCATGGCGGTGATTCCCGGCGGGGAGCGGGGAGTGGTGGCGGGTCTGTCGGCGGTCAATATGGCGGTGCGCAAGAGCGTGTTGCCTTTTTCCCGTCGGGATCAGATCTGGTCGGTGCTGCCCCAGGAGGCCATGGATACCCTGGTGCAACGCTTCGAAGATCCCTGTTTCGCCATGCAGTGGGAACCGGTGGAACAGGGATCCTCGGTGCTGTTCGCCCTGTGCGAACGCCACACCCTGGATGGCCTGCTCGCCACCCTGGCCCAGGCCACGGTCAAACCCCGGGGCGTGGTCATGGCCGAACTGGGCGCTTGGCCCCTGCTGGAAGCGGCCACCCTGATCGGCACCCAAGGATCGATGATGGTGGTGGACGGTTCCGCCTCGCCGGTATCGGTCTACGCGGTCACGGAAGGCAGGCTGCGGGAGTTACGTCTGGTGGCCCCTGCCACCTCCACCCTCGACGATACCGCGCTGCTGGAAGAGGTGGCATGGCTGTTGACGGATCTTGCCAGCCGTTTGCCGGAGGCCGAAGCGGCGGGTTTGATTTTTCTGGGCAGGACACGGGAGTTCTGGCAACCCGTGTGGGAGCGGCACCCGGCCAACCGGGTCGAAATCCCCCCCCTGGAGGCTTTGGGACAGGGGCTGAAACAGTGGGAATGGCTGCGACCGGCGGGTCTGGCCCTGGCGGCGGCGCGGGGTCAACAGGAACGGCTGATGGACTTTCTCCACGGGGCCGGAGAACGACAATGGCGCACCTGGCTGGATCCCTGGCGGGGAGCCGGAGTGCTGGCCTTGATCCTGCTGCTGGTCTGGGGTGGTGAGGAGGCGCTGCGCTTCACCCGCGCCAAGGCCCGGCACGACCGGCTCAAAGCGGAAACCGAAGCCCTCTTCCGGGAGGCATTGCCCCACATTCCGGTGATCGTCGAGCCCCTGTTGCAACTGAAACAGGCCCTGGGTCAAAACAGTCAGGCCAACAAGGAAGGGGAATTCCCGACGCTTTCCACCTGGATCGGCCTCATCCAGACCACGGTTCCCGCCGATACCCAGGTCAAGTGGCATCGGTTGCGTTACGAACCCGGCGAACTGCAATTGCACGGCGAAGTCCCGTCTTACAACCATCTGGACCGGGTGCGGGCGGCCCTGCTGCCCCTTTCCAAGGGCAAGGAGACCCGCATGGACGAAGCCCGCATCGCGCCGGAGAGCAAAACCGTCCGTTTCCGCCTGGGACTGCCATGAACGAAGCCAACAAGCGTCTGCTGCTCACCGTATCCCTGGCGCTGCTGATCGTGCTGCTGCTGATCCAGGGGGTGGTCTGGATCGACGACACCGTGACCCAATGGGAAAACAAGGCCAAGGCCCAGGAAAACATGCGACGGGAGGTGGCCCAGTTGGCCAAACAACTCAAGGCCAGTCGCGGCGCGACCGGCAAGGAGCGGGCCCCGGTGGCGGGCAAACCCGGAGAGGAGGCCATTCCCTCTCTGCTTCCCTGGCTGGAAAAGGAAACCGCCGCCTTCCAGTTGGCGGACAAGATGCAACAAATCGCGCCGATTACCCTGAAACCCAACGAAACCGCATCGTTCCGGGAGAAGGCCGACCTGACCCTCAAGGCCATCTCCATGGAGACCGCCACCCGTTTTCTCAACCGCCTGGAGTCCAACTCCCGCATCCGGGTGATTCGCGGCGACCTGAAGCGGGCCGAAAAGGAGGCCCCCGGCGTCTCCCTTACTTTGGAGATCGGTTTGTTATGATGGTCCTATCCCCATGAGCAGACGCGCCATCTTCGGGGTGATCGGGGTGACCCTGATCGCCTATGTGGTCGGTCTGGTGATTTTTCTGCCCCAGGAACGGCTCAAAGGGTGGTCTTACGCCCTCATCGGCGATCGCATCACCTGGAAAAGCTTCACCATCGGCTGGCAGGGCATCCGCTTCGACTCCGTGCGCCTCAACCCCACGGCAGCACCATCCCATGGGGGCAAAGAGATCGATTCCATCCGCCTGACTCCGCGGATTCTGCCCCTTTTTTCCGGTAGACTGGGGGCCGGATACGAATTGGCCCTGGATCTGGCGCACCTGTCCGGGGACGGATCCTGGAACGGTCGCGAAGCCAAGGTGGAGTGGCAACTGCGGATGGACACGCTCACCCCATTGGCGTCCCTGTGGCTCGGTCCCCTGGGATCGGAGGTGCGGGGCAAGGGGGAGGGCACCGGCTGGCTCACCGCCGCCATCCAGACACCGCAAGCCGTGGAGTCCGGCGAGTGGGAAACCCGACTGCTCGGGGTCACGGCCTTTGGCGCCAAAATCGATCCCCTGACCCTCACCGGTCGCATGAAAGACCGCAACCTGATGGAAATCATCCTCTCGGGCAAAGGCGATATCGCCTTGTCCGGCAAACTGAACCTGAAAATCACCCTGCCCGACCCCCGCGCCAGCGTGGTGAGCGGAGAGTTGCAAATCCAACCGGTCAAGCCCAATCTGCCGGGCATGGCGGGCCAGCTCCTGGCCAAAGGACAGGCGGTGCGCCTTACCCTCTCCGGCACCCTGGACAACCTGCAATGGCGGCTGTGATCCCCCCGGGGATCCGCCCTCCTCAAGAGGCGTGATCTTCCACCGGCAAAGCCGCCAGCCGCCACTCCGGAAACCCCTCTTCCAGCCGACGGGCAGAAAATCCCAACTCCCGCAGCCGCGCCACCGCCTCGAAAGAAAGTACACACCACGCCCCCCGGCAATAGGCCACCACCTCCCGATCCGGCGGCAACTCGTGCAGACGCCGCTCCAGCTCCCGCACGGGAATATTGAACGCCTGGGGCAAATGGCCGGCGGCATACTCTTCCGCAGGCCGCACATCCAAGACGGTCACGGTGCCCTCCCGCATGCGCGCCAGCAAGGTTTCCCGTGGCACCGGCTCCATGGCGTCCCGGGCCAGCAGATAACCGCTCACCAACGCCTCCACCTCCCCCAGATGACGTTCGGCCAAACCCCGCAACACCCCAAGCAGGGTAACCACCTCCGGGTCCGACAACCGATAATGGACATAAAGCCCCTCCTTGCGGGCCACCACCAGTCCCGCCTGACGCAACTGCTGCAAATGCTTGGACGTATTGGCCACCGACAGCCCGGTCAAAGAAGCCAACGCCTCCACGCTCCGCTCCCCCTGGGCCAGATACTCCAGGATCGCCAGCCGGTGCCCCTGCCCCACCGCCTTGCCCACCCGCGCCAGATGATCGAACAACGCCTGCTTGAACAAAATGCTTGACATGGCTCGCTTGATTTGTTTGAATTCAATTCAACCATCTGGTTGAATAGTCCGTCCACTTGAGCGGCAAAACATCATTCCAGAGATGCTCAACCGGGGCAAGCATCCACCCGCACCGACACCTCACCTGAATGGAACCGGGAGAAAAATCATGACACACGAGCCTCTGTTGCGCATGGGCCTGTTTCTGGGAATTTTGCTCCTGATGGGTTTCTGGGAGAACTTTCGTCCCCGTCGCCAACGGATCCTCTCCCGCCAAAGCCGCTGGTTGCCCAATCTGACCCTGGTGGTCATCGATACCGTGTGTGTGCGTCTGCTGTTTCCCGTCACCGCCGCATCCCTGGCCGCCATGGGACAGGTTCAGGGCTGGGGGGCGCTCAACCGGATCAACGGCCCGGAGTGGGTCGAATGGCTGTTGGCGGTGGTGATGCTGGATCTGTTGATTTATCTGCAACATGTGATGTTTCACGCCCTGCCGGTGTTGTGGCGGCTGCATCAGGTGCATCATGCGGACCTGGAGGTGGATGTGACCACCGGATTGCGCTTCCATCCGCTGGAAATCCTGCTGTCGATGGGGATCAAACTGGCCGCGATCCTGGCCATGGGTCCCTCCCCGCTGGCGGTGTTGACCTTTGAAGTGGGGCTCAACGCCATGGCCATGTTCAATCACGCCAACGTCCACCTGCCGGAACGGCTCGACCGGGTGTTGCGTTGGCTGGTGGTCACCCCGGACATGCACCGTTCCCACCACTCCCCGCTCTCCCCGGAAACCAACACGAATTTCGGTTTCAATCTCTCTTGTTGGGATCGCCTGCTGGGCACCTATTGTCCCAATCCCGCCGCAGGACACACCGCCATGACAATCGGTCTGGCGCATCAACGGGATCCGGAAACATGCCAACCCCTGTCCGCCATGCTGCGGATGCCCTTCCGGGAAAAAACCGGAGACTATCCCATCAACCGCCGCTGGTAAAAGAGTCGCGCCATGGCCGACGCCGCCAAAACCATCCGGATGATCCCCATCGCCGCCAAACCCGCCGGGCCGCGACCACACCGGTTCATGCCTGTCAACCAGCAACGCTCACTGGCCGGACGTTATCCGCTCTGGGTCAAGGCGCTGTCGTGGTGCGCCTTTGTCTGGGCCTTCGCGGGGTGGCTGAACGAAACCTGGTTTTACCGCTTCGACTCCCCCATCTGGCTAAACCGGTATACGGAATATGCCATCATCCTGGTCTTCGGGCTGTGGCGCATCCGGGCGGAGAAAAACCCCTATACCCGCAAACGGTTGCTGCTGCTGGTGGGCAACGTGACCGTGCTGTGGTGGACCATCCCCTGGCTGTTTCCCTTTGTCGAACCATATGCCGGCTATCTGGGGGCGATTCCGGTTTTTCCCTCCCTGCACACCCCCGGCACCCTGAGCTTTTTTCTGGTATTGGGCGCGGTATTCTTGTTCGGGCGGCGGGTGATCTGCGGCTGGAACTGTCCCTGTGTGGCCATCCGCGAGGTGGTGGGATTTCCCTTCCGGCAGGCCGACCATGTGCCGAGGGGAAAATGGCCCTGGCGGCTGCGTCATCTCAAATGGATCTGGTTTGGGCTGTACCTCGGGGCCATGTGGGCCATCACCCGGCCAGCCAACACCACCACGGCGGGATTCCTGGCCTTTTTCGGGATGATGGTGGGACTGCCCTATTTCATCACCTTCTTGTTGACACCCTGGATCGGCAACCGGGGTTATTGCCGCTTTCTCTGCCCGTATGGGGCCACCTTCGGCTTGCTCAACCGGGTGGGCATGTTCCGCATCGATCATGACGCCAGAAGCTGCATCGAATGTGGTCTGTGCGTCAAGGTGTGCGACATGAACATCCCGGTCTGGGAGATGGGCAAAAGCCACGGCGGTCAGGTCTCCACCACCGAATGCATGGGGTGCGGACGCTGCGTCACCGAATGTCCCACCAAGAGCCTCTCCTTTTACGACATCAGAAACCGGTTGACGAATTCATGCCATCAGGATCGCGACCATCTGCGGGCCGCCAACGACTGGAGTCGCACGCCAGTGCGCTGGCGCGCGGTTGGGTATCTGCTGGTCATGGGGTCAACCCTGGCGGGCGCGTGGTATTATGCCACCCAGGTAGGCACCTTGAGTGAACTGCCATCCCGAATGGGGGCCTTATGTGGATTGCCTGTCACCTTGTGGTAGCCCTGCTGCTACTACTGACCTCTCCTGCGGCCTGGTCGGGTCTGCCGGATCCCCCCCTGGGCACGGGAGAGCATGCCGACGCCTGGAAACCCGATCCCATGCACGAATACTGGGATCCGGCCAACCACCATCGCCCGGAAACCGAACAGGTGGCCGGAATCTTCCCAGGCGAGGTCTGCCTGGAGTGTCATGCCCAGATCACGCCGGGCATCGTCAAGGATTGGCAAAACAGCGGTCACGCCAGGGCGCAACAGCCGGTGCTGTGTCCCGCCTGTCACGGGGAGGATCACCAGAAATTGATGTTCCCCACCCCCCAAACCTGCGGAAACTGTCATCCCCAACGTCTGGCCGAGATGGAAGAGGAGAAAAAATACGGCTTTCCCAGCCACGCCCTGGCCATGGAACGGGCGGTGGACGCCAATCATTTTGCCGACAAACCCAAAGCCGAAGTCACCCCCTGCCTGCAATGCCATTCGGTGGGAAGCAAATGCGACTCCTGCCACACCCGCCACCGCTTCGACCCCGCCGAGGCCAGACGCCCGGAAGCCTGCATCACCTGTCACTCCGGCCCCCCCCATCCGGACGACGACAGCTATTTCGCCTCGGCCCACGGCCAGAAATATCTTGGGGAGGGGGCCTCTTGGTCATGGAACAAGCCTTTAAAAAAAGGTAATTACCCTGCTCCCGGTTGCGCCTACTGCCACATGCGTGAGGGCAACCATCAAGTGGCGGACAAGGCGGTGTGGAAGTTCGGCATCCGGGAGATCAACCCCCGCACCGCGGAAAACGTCATCAAGCGCAAACGCTGGCAGGAAACCTGCGCCGACTGCCATCCTGCGCCAGTGGCCCTCTCTTTTTTCAACGCCCTGGATGCGGAACGTAAAACCGCCTGGAATCTTTTGTACCGGGTGGAAGGGTTGCTCAAGAGCCTGCGCAGCCAGGATTTATTGCGTCCCGCAGCCTCCGAACGCCCCCCCTATCCCATGGACCGGATCGCCCGTCTGTTTCCCAGAGCGCGGATCGGCTTTTTTGAAGGGCAAGCCTCGTCCTTTTACAATGTCAGCGCCATCGAACGGGACTATTTCGAGCTGTGGTATTTCGACAATCTGGCAGCCTACAAAGGGATGGCCCATCAGGCTCCAGACTTCCAGCACCGCTTTGCCGAACGCATGAACCAGTCGGCGCAACAGATCGAAAACCAGGCCAAACGGCTATCCGCCACCGGCCCCCACACCCCCAACAACAGCATGGATCTGAAATCCATCTGGCTGGATGGGGAGTACACCCGCTTCAACCGGGATCACAATTAGAGGATGCCATCATGAACCACCCCGCCCCGGATTCTGCCTCCCCTCCTGCCACCCGACTGCTGCGGCTGATGCTGCTGGTGACGCTGCTGGGCGCCATCGCCTGGGCCATCACCCACCGCGACCAGTTCGACATGGCCCAATGGGAAAGCTGGCTGCTCACCTGGGGAGAGATCGCGAAACCGGTTTATGTATTACTCTATGCCCTGGCCACCATTTTGTTTCTGCCGGGATCCATGCTGACCCTGGCGGGCGGGGCACTCTTCGGACCCTGGATGGGGGCGGGATTAAGCGTGCTGGGGGCGACCCTGGGGGCTGGAATCTCTTTTTTGATCGCCCGACATCTGGCGGGTGGCTGGGTGGAACAACGGGCAAAAGGCATGATCGGACGCTTGCTGGCCGGAGTCGAGGCAGAGGGGTGGCGCTTTGTGGCCTTCACGCGGCTGGTGCCGGCATTTCCTTTCAATCTGCTCAACTACGCCCTGGGACTGACCCGCATCCGTTTTGACCACTACCTGATCACCTCCCTCATCTGCATGATCCCGGGAGGGTTGGCCTACTCCTGGCTGGGCCACGCGGGACGGGCCGCCACCACAGGCGACGGAGAGGCGATCCGGGCCGGAATGTGGGCCTTGGGATTGCTGGGGGTGACGTTGCTTCTGCCCCGCTGGATCAAACGGATGCAAAAAAAATGATCCGGTTTATTTTTTCAGTCTTGATTCTGCTGCCGATTCATCCCGCCACAGGGGATGAAAAACCGGAGTGCCTCACCTGTCACCAGGAGAAAACCCCCGCCCTGTTGGCTTCCTGGAAACAGGGCCGCCATGGGCAGGCAAAGGTCGGCTGTTCCGATTGTCATGGAGCGCTTCATGATGGCAAAATGGCGCAACGTTCCCGGTCCAACGGGGTTTGTCTCCCCTGTCACGAGAAAGAGAGCAAGAGTTATCGACTCTCCAAACACGGAGTGATCACCACCCTGGAGGCCGACCGCCTGGATTTTTCCCTGCCCTTGAAAGAGGGCAACCTGCGCGCCCCCACCTGCGCCTATTGCCATCTGCACGACAGCCACCACGCCGGCATCCCTCCCAGCGATCATCAAACCCCCTGCCGGGATTGTCACTCCCCCCGTCTGGTGACGACCTGGTTTGCAAGTGGCGCAGAGATGGTGCGAACAGGCGAAATGAAACGTCGGGAAGCCCAATCGGTGGTGGACAAAATCCGCGCCAGTCATCCGGAGTCCATCCAGCCAGCCCTGGCCTTATTGAAAGAGATGAAAGAAAATCATCTGAGAAACATCATGCTGGGAGTTGGTCACCAATCCCCGGACGACCTATGGTGGCACGGACAACCCGCCCTGGATGGTGATCTGCTGCGCATCAAGTCGTTGTGGGGGGAATGACGGCATCAATAACGCCACTCCATTTCCACCCCGAGGGCACCGGATTCCGGTTGCAGCAACAATCCCATGCGGTTCAACCGGTCATCCCGCAACCGCTTGTTGTATTTGTGGGTCAGACTGACCGCGCTGAAAATCGTGCCGGAATACCATCCCAATTCGATCACGGCCAAGGCGGCCCCCAATCCCGAAACGCCCTTGGAAAAAGCCTGAATGGTCCCGGCCATCAGCAATCCATTGGACAAGAAAGCCACGCCCGCATCGTCGGGACGGTCCAGATACAGATGTCCCGCACCCGGCAACACCGCGGTCAACAACCCGGAGATCCAGGGATCCTTGTAGGGCAGTTGGGGCAACGCCTCCAACTCCCGCAGCAATTCGTGAACCGGTTCTTTAAGACGCGGCAGGGTCACGGCCTGCAAATGGCCCCGGGCCACCGCCTCTTCGCCGGGCTTGCCCATGGCCAACCACGCCAAACGCAAACGGGACAAGGCGCTCAACTCGGTCTCCATGCCCATTCCGGCCAAATGCCGGTAACGCTGCATCGCCTCCCCGCCATTCCCGGCCCGCTCGTAGAGCAACCCCATGCGCAACAAGGCCATGGGCACAAACGGACTCTTGGGATAGGCTGCCCCCAACTCGGAAAAAGCCCGCAACGCCGGATCCACCTCCCTGGCTTCCGCCAGATTGACCGCAAGCCGGTACATGGCCTCCTCCAATCGGGGAAACACCCCGCGCCCTTCCCGTTTCCCCCCGGAGACATAACGCCCGAACTCCGTGGCGGCCCGTCGATGATCTTTTTGGGTCTCCAACTCCACCCCATAGGCGAATACCGCCTCGGGCGTGTTGAGATATTCCCCCCCATCCGCAGGCCGGGGCCACACCCCCCCCATCCAGACCACCAGGATCAGACACAAAACACGCATCATTTGATAAACTGATTCATTTCAAAGATGGGCAACAGCACCGCCACCACCACGTAGCCCACCACGCCACCCATGATCAGGATGATCACCGGTTCCACCAGATGCATCAGTCGCTCCAACGCCTGCTCGATCTCCTCCCGATGCAGTTGCGCCGCCCGGTCCAACATGGCCTCCAGACTCCCGGAACGCTCCCCGGCCTGGATCATGCGCAACGCCAACCCCTGAAAATGTCCGGTACGCTCCAAAGCGGCGGCCAACGACTCTCCCCGTTCCACCGAGCGGGCCACTTCCAGAATGCCCGCCTTCACCGTGACAAACCCGGTGGCATCCGCGGTCACCTGCAAACTGGTGATCACCGGCACACCGCTTTTCAACAACAATCCCAACAGTTGACACATGCGCATGGTCACCACGCTGGATAAAAATTCCCCCAGCATTGGCATCTTCCACCACCACCGCTCCACCACCACCCGCCCCTTGGCGGAACGGGCCCACCACAAAAACCCGAAGACCAATCCCACCATGAGCATACCGGTCCACACCCCCCACTCCCGCACATAATCGCTGATGGCCAGCAACGAACGGGTCACCAACGGCAAGGCCTGCTGGGTCTCCTTGAAGACCACCGTCACCTTGGGCACCACCACCGTCACCAAAAAGATCAGGATCAATCCACCCACCACCGCCATCACCGAGGGATAGATCATGGCGCTGATCAAACGGGCGCGGATGCGGCGCTCCTCCTCCATCACCACCGCCAGACGCTCGAACACGATATCCAGCGCCCCGCCTCCCCCGCGCTCCCCGGCCCGCACCAGACTGACATAAATCGGCGGAAAAATCCGTCCATGACGGGCCAACGCCTCGGACAACGCCTGCCCCTCCCCCACATCGTTACGAATGGTCGCCACCACCTCCCGAAACGGACCGGTGCGAATCTGCTCCTCGACGCTGCTCAACACCTCCATCACCGGAAAACCCGCCGCCAACAAACTGGCCATCTGCCGGGTGAAGACGATCCGCTCCCGCATCGACGGCAAAGGGGTGGAAGCCCAAAACTTCCAGCCCCGCCCCGTGCGACGCGGGGTATGCTCCCCCTCCAGCCGTTCCAGAAAGGTGGGATAGATCTCTTGTTGTTTCAACAAACGGCGGGCGTCCCGTTCCGAATCGGCGTCCAGTACCCCCTTGACCGTGCGACCCCCGCCGGCCCGCATGCCCGCATATCGAAAAACCGCCATCAGACCACCTCGTTGCGCTCCTGGGTCACCCGGAACACCTCCTCCAGGCTGGTGACCCCCGCCGCCGCCTTGAACAGACCCGCCTCCCGCAACGAGGTCATCCCCTCCTCGCAGGCCACCTGATGCAGTTCCAGATCCGAGGCGCGACGATCAATGCGGGCGCGAATCCCCTGGCTCATGGTCAACAGCTCAAAAACCGCAGTCCGCCCCAGATAGCCGGTGCCCATGCAGGCGTCGCACCCCTGGGGACGATGAAAGGTGGCATCCTCCGGCACATAGACCGGTTTACTGCTCAAGCCCCGCAACAGTTCCGGATCCGGCGTGAACGGCACCTTGCAGCGGTTGCACAGTTTCCGCACCAGACGTTGCGCCACCACCCCATCCACCGAGGAACTGACCAGAAACGGTTCGATGCCCATGTTGACCAGTCGCACCACCGCGCCCACACTGTCATTGGTGTGCAGGGTGGAAAACACCAGATGGCCGGTGAGACTGGCCTGAATGGCAATCTCGGCGGTCTCCAGATCGCGGATCTCACCCACCATGATCACGTCCGGATCCTGACGCAAAATCGAACGCAACCCGGATGCAAAGGTCAAACCGATCCTCGGCGCCACCTGAATCTGACCCACCCCGGCCAGGGAATATTCAATGGGATCTTCGATGGTGATGATGTTTTTTTCCGAGGTGTTGATGGCGGAAAGCACCGAATACAACGTGGTACTCTTGCCGCTTCCCGTCGGCCCGGTCACCAGCAGAATGCCATGGCTGGCGGTCATGCGGGTCTGGAGCCACTGCTGTTGGGGATCGGTCAATCCCAGTTCTTGCAGATTGGTCCGTTCCCCCTGCTTTTCCAGCAGACGCATCACCAGACGTTCGCCGTAGTGGCCCGGCAGCACCGACACCCGCACATCCACCTCCTGACTGGCCACCTGCACCCGCATGGCACCGTCCTGGGGAAGACGTTTTTCGGCGATATTCAAACCCGCCATCACCTTGATGCGCGACATCAGCGGCGCCTGAACCGGCTTGGGGGGACGCAAGGCCTCGTGCAGCAGGCCATCCACCCGGAATCGGACAATCAGATTGTTTTCAAAGGGTTCGATATGGATGTCCGAAGCCCGGTTGCGCAAAGCCTGGATGATCAGGGAGTTGACCAGTTGAATGATCGGCGCGTCGTCGTCGGCTTCCAGCAGGTCGGGTTTTTCCGCCAACTGGGTGGCCAGCATGGAGGGGGGCAGCTCTTCCAGCACATTTTCCACGGCGATGCCATGTTCCTGATGCACCCGTTGCAAGGCCTCCAGGAGTTGATCCCTGGAAACCAGCACCGGCTTGACTGGATCCGG
This sequence comes from Magnetococcales bacterium, assembly GCA_015231755.1. Classification (NCBI taxonomy): domain Bacteria; kingdom Pseudomonadati; phylum Pseudomonadota; class Magnetococcia; order Magnetococcales; species Magnetococcales bacterium. Next base: position 67,787 of record JADGAZ010000003.1, read on the forward strand.
AGCGGTCATGCGGAATTGGTCGAGGATATACGGATCGGTTTGACTGGTGATCCACACCTCCAGGCGTCCGGATTCGTTTTTCCAGGCAGGCAGAAACAAGGCCCGTTTGGCGATGGCAAAAGGTAACGAGCGGGCAATGGTCGGATTCAAACGTTCAGGCAGGGGTTCCATTCTTGACATCCCGCGCAGTCACACACATCGTCAACCATTGAAAAAAAGAAGGGGTCTGGGGAATTCATTCCCCAGGAATTTGACTTTGATTTTTAAAAAACAAAAAATTTTGTTTAAAAAAATCAGAACCCTGGGGGATGAATCCCCCAGACCCCCTCTTTTTTTTCAATAGTATTCACAAAGGATTTTCCTCAAGGGCCGGACGCCAACGAATGGGATAGACCCGTTTGCCCTCTTTTTTCTTGAAAGCCGCCGCTGCCCGATCCGCTTCCCCCACCGTGGCATAATGGCCAATCCGTACCGAAAACCGTGGCTTGCCATCCCGATCCAACTCCCGCACCACACTGGCCGCATACCCTTTGGCCAGCAGCTTATCAGCAGTCCCCTTGGCCCCCTCAAGCTTGTCCCCATACTCCACCTGCAAGGCATATCCCTCCACCGCCTCGCTCCGGGTATCGGGAGTCGGCTCCACCTTGACCGGAGGCGCGACCACAGGCTTCACCGCCTTGACCGGCTTGGTCTCCTTGGTGGGAACCACAGCCGCCGGCTGACTTGCGGACTCTTTCTTCTCTGGTTTAACCTCCGGGACATACGGCAAAATATGCTCGAAATCCGGCAACGAAGAAGGCTTCAGAGGAGAAATCAACCGGGAACCCTGGGACTCCCCGGCCCCCCACGCCTCGGAACTGGCTCGGAATTTCTCCCCGGAGATCTTCACCAACTCATCGAACTGGTTGGTGATCACCGGACGAATGAACACCATCAAATTGGACTTGTTCTGGGAGCGACTGGTCTTCTTGAACAGCTCACCCACCCCGGAAACCCCACCCAGACAAGGCACCATGCCCACCTGATCGCTCTGCTCCTCCTTGATCAGCCCCCCCAGCACAATGGTATGACCACTCTTGAGATTGACCGTGGTTTTGATGGAACGCTTGTTGGTCACCACACTGCTGCCCAAGGTACCCGCATCCAACTGTTTGATGCTGGCGGGGGTGACACTGGACTGCTCTTGATAGATTTTCATCTCCAGCCATTGGTCCTCGATCACCCGGGGAGTGACCCGCAAGGTCAATCCCACATCCTTGCGCTCCACGGTCTGGGAGGTGACGCCCGGAGTGGCACTGGAAGAAGCCGCGGTCGAACTGGTGGTTCCCGATACAATCGGAATATTCTGACCTACGATAATTTCAGATTCCACCCCATCCATGGTCACAATGTTGGGGGTGGCGAGGATATTGACATCCCCTTCGGAGTGAAAAGCCCGAATCAATGCCGGAATGTTGGGCACCGTGGTGGTGCCCCACTGAATCGCGCCATGCATCAATCCCACGGCCATGCCGTTGCCGGTATCGAGGGGATTGGTGACGGTATCGCCAAACGACGACCCGCCAAAGCCGGTCAACGCCTTGGATCCGACTCCGGGAATGCTGCCAAAACGCCATTCGACCCCAAACTCGGCAGCCCGGTCCGCGGTGACTTCGATGATCAAGGCCTCCACATGCACCTGCAAGCGCCGCTTGTCCAATCCCTGAATGATGGGCAACAACACCTGATAATCCTCCGGCGTGGCAGCGATCACCAAAGTATTGGTGGACTTCTCCCCCACCACATTCACGGAACGCATGAATTCCAACGGCTTGAGATCATCATTGCCCGCCTTGGCCGCGTTGGTGGACCCCATCAGGCTGGTCAACACCTTGGCAATGGCCTCGGCCTCACTGTTGCGGGGATAATACAAGTGCAGATTGCCCGGCGCGGTCACCACCGGATGATCCAAACCCGCCACCAAGTGTTCCACCTCCTTCATCTGCTCCGGGGCGCACACGGCGATCAGAATGTTGCTGCGGGCATCGGCGAACAGCTTGACCCCGACATCCTCTTTTCTTCTGCGGCTGTTGAAATCGGCAAAAACCGAATTGCCCAGTTTTTCCACCGTGAGCGCCGACGCGTGCTGCAACGGAAACAAACGCCGTTCCGCCAGACCCACCGGCACATCCATGGCCTCGATCAGACTGATCAGCTTGTTGGCTGTGATCGCCGCATCCGTGACCACCAGGGCATTGGTGGGCACATGGGCCGCCAGAGAGCCCCAGGGATGCATCAAGGGTTTCAAGGTGGAGGCCATGGAGTTGGCATCCACATGCCGCAGGCGGACCAATCGGCTCAAAACCATTTCATCTTTGGGAGGCGTCGGACCAGGCTGCAATACCGGCGTTCCCCCTTCGGAGATCCCGGACTTCAACGGCACGATCTTGAACGCCCCATCCCGTTCCACCACGGTCAACTCGTGGACACTCAAAATCGATTCAAAAATCTTTTCCGCCTCCCCCAGGGAAACCGGCGTGGGGGTAACCACCGTCACCTTGCCCTTCAACTGGGGATCCAGCACATAATTCTTGCCGGTCATCTCGGCGATGAAACGCACCACCTGGGCGAGTTCCACCCCTTGAAAATCCATGGTCACCCGGTCACCCGGTCCGGGCATCACCCCGGAGGCGGCATCCACCGCAGGCGTTGGGGGATTCTTGGCCGCAGGGGCCGCTTCCACCACGCCAACCCAAAAAATCAGCAATAAAAGACCAAAAAACCTCATGAGTCGCTTCCAGATCACACAAAACAACGGATAAACAGGATCAACATGGCCTGAAATCAATTCCCGATGGTCAACTCGATGCTCTTCGGCTGATTGTCCCGCAACAAGTCGATCCGCAGCGTGGACATCCCTTTCAATTGATTGGCCAATTGACCGATCTTCTGGGCGTCGGTCACGGAGATGCCGTTGACCTGCTGGATCACATCATCGGGCTGCAAACCCAATTTGGTGAATTCGGTCTTGGAATCCGGAAACTTGACCCGATATCCCAAGGAATCCTTGCCCTGATAAAACGGTGTGATGTTCACCCCCGCCAGCAGCCCCATGCCCTTGTTGAGCATGGCATCATACTCCGGTCTTGGAATCGTTTGCACGGTCGCGACAGCAGTGGCGGGAGCCGAACCCATCACAGCCTGCGAGGCGCCGCCGCCGGCTGTTTCCGGTTTCAAGCGATCCTGCATGGCGATCCGTTCCATACGTCCCCGATTTTCAAAATAAACCGCATTGCGCTCGATACGCTTCAGATAGGCCCCATCCACCTCTTCACCAATCTGCAAGACGATCTGGCTATTGGGATCCTTCTTGCGGGTCAAAATCGCCCAGGAAAGATGGGGCAGAATCATGGAACCGATGAGATTCAATTCCAGATTGGAATCCACCGCCACCTCTTTGACTTCCGCTGGACGGGGGGCGGGCTTGTCTTTTTCCACCGCCGCACTCTCCCAGGGATTGAACGCCTTCAGGCCATCCAGAACCGTGGCGCCGGAAAGCGCACGCTGGGTTGCCCCACCCCCCTTTTCGGGTTGAAGCTGAACCGGTTCGCCTACCTGAACAGGGTCTGGCAATGCCAACCATGTGACGCGGGAGAGTTCCAGGCCCATGCATGCCGCCACCAGATAAGGCGCATATCGCGCACCCAGATGGTTCCAGGAGGATGGATTCATGCGAGACCAAAAGAGAGGACTAAAAAAAACAGGAAGGAGTGCGGGAGCGGAACAAATCCGCTCCCGCACCAAGCGTGATCAGCAGGCCTTGGCCAACCGGGCCCGTCTCCAACCCCGGATGCCGAACGGAACCGCGATCAGCAGAGCCAGGAGAGCCATCGTCATGGACATGGTGCCGTGCAGCAGCAACCAGCTCATGCCGATCAAAGGCAGGAGAAGAACACGAACCACGGCCTTCCAGGTGTCATGCTCCCGCAACCAATCCGCCGCAGCCGGGCTGTGGGCATAATATTGCTCCACAAACCAGGATCCCGCTTCATTGGTCAGGAGATACTCATCCCGGAACTCCCGCAGCAGCTTGACATAAGGTGCCTCATAGGAGCCATAAGCCGCCGTGGCGATAAAGCAGCCACCACCACCACTCTTCGTCGCAGCCGTCGTGGTCTCCGAAACACTCGGCACCACCACCGAGAAGTGAGGCATGTTGACCTTGACCGTATTGGTTGACGAGTCAAAAGTGGCCCCGGAGATGGTGGTGACATTCTTGTTGTCCAGGAAGTCCTGGAGCGTCGGCGCGGTATAGACCACGATTCTGCTGTTGATGGTCGTGACATCCATGGTGGTCAGTCCAACCTTGGTCAACAAGGTGCTCAAGTTGACAGGAATGGAGACCGGAATGCCCACACTGCTGTTGATGGTGGTGTTGCCGCTGGAGGTGGAGAGCTGGGTTCCATTGGAATCAAAGGCCACCAGATCGATTTCCACCACCTCACCGCCTGTGATCGCGGCGCGGTTGTAAGCGGTTGTGGTGCTGGCATTGGTTGAAGACAGCTTGGCGCCACGAGCCGTGACGTAAACCTGCCCAACATCCGTGGCGCTGAAGGCATCCAGCGGCACCGTGACCTTGACCGCGCCGACCGTGGTCAATTTGGAACTCAGATCGATCGACGTGGCATCCGTGGTGCCGACCGAAATGGGCTGCACGGCTGCGGTGACGATATCCGAAGCCTGCAAAGCAGACGGCGTGGTGTGGGTCACCTGGGTGGTGACCGCAGTCTGAATGGCGGTACTGGCGGTACTCAGGCTGGTGGGAGCCGCCGCGAGGGTCAGGGTGGAGAAGGTGCCCTTCCACACATTACCCGTCACCGCGATACAAGTGGCTTGGGTGGTCAGGGTGGTTTGGGCCACATCACTGCTGTTGACACAAGAGGTCGTGGCTTCGCTCACCGCTTTCTTGACCGCGAGACCACCCGTCGCCGACACATAAAGATTGACCGGAGTGAAGACCGAAGTATCGACCCACACGGTAAAGGTGGTGCCGACAATCGATCCTTCCACCTTGTTACCGCTGGCATCCACCGCCGTGACGGTCGCCGCGAGGCTCGCGCTGTTGACCAGGGTGCCGGTGTACTTCATCGGCGTCCCGATTTTGCGCAACGTGACGGTGCCGGAGGTGGTCCCACTGGCCAGCGTGATACTACCGGTCTGATGCGTGGTCAGATTGGCCGGAACCACGTTGAAGGTATAAGTACCACCCACAGGCAGGGAAACCGAGGTTTTGCCGTTGGCGTCCGTGGCGCTGATGGTGATGGCGCTGCCCATGGTCGTCTCGACTTCGCTCTTGCTGCGCAAGGTGACCACGGCACCCGACATGGCCGTGCCGCTGCTGTCGCTGACGGTCAGAGCATAGGTGGTCACCGGAAGGATCGAAACCGCATTCGAGGTTACGGTGGCCCAACTGTTGGTGGAATCGGCGTTATTGGTTTGCAGCACCGCCTTCACCTTGAAGAGGGTCACCGCGGTCAAGGTGCTCTTGGGTACGATGTAACCCATGGCCGGATTGGTTCCGGTGCCGGTAACCGCCGTGGCCGTCAACGTCGCACTTCCGGTGCTGCTGGAAGCCGTGGAGCTGAGTCCGGCAATCGCGCCATTGGCATCCGCCGTACCCGCGCCATCCAGCATGGTGAGTTTGAAGATGTCACCCGCTGCGCCACCGGTCACGGTGATCAGTTGGGTGGTGTCCGTACCCAGGATCGTGGACTTGGAGGCCGTGACCTTGTAAGGCACGTTGACGGTCATGGTCTTGGTCAGCCCAGCCGTGGTATCGGTCACGGTCACGGTGTAGACCCCGGCAAAGGCTCCGGTGGTGGGAGGATTGAAGGTGTAGACCCCATTGGTGGCAGTCAAGGTGGCACTGTAGCTGCCCGGACCGGTGGCTGCGACCGCATAGTTGGTCGAACCGCCTGTCAGGGTGAAGGTCAGGCCACTGCCGCCACTGGTGGCAATCTGGCTGGTGGTGATTTCAGACGGCGTGGTCGCGGTATCCTTGATGGCAATCGGACCCATCACCACCACCACCAGTTTCTGGGTGATATTGGTGTAAGCCGTGCTGGTCAGGGTGATCTCCGTGGTGCCCGCAGCCTGAGCCGTGACCACACCGTCGCTGGAAACCGTCGCCGCCGCGGTGTTGGACGAGCTGTAGGTATAGCTGGTGGTCTTGCCGCCGGTTGCGGTGATGGTGTAGCTCTTGTTGGTGCTGGTATCGAGATAAACCTTGCCATCGGTGTTCTTGGCAGAGGTCACCGTGATCGGATGCACCACTTCGACCGCAGCCGTAGTGCTGCTGTTGGTGGTCTTGCTGGTGCCTTGGTAGGTGGCGGTATCCTGAACCATGATGGTGAAGGATCCGGTGGCCACCGTGGTGACGGTGCAGGTGCTGCTGGTGGCCGTTGCGGTCACCGTGGCAACCGCAGGCGCGCTGCTGGTGCAGGTGTAGTTGCCATTGCCGCCATTGATGATCAGCGTCATGGTCTGTCCCAGAACCGCAGCCGTGGCCGTGGTCCAGGAGGTGCCCACCGGGGTATACACCGTGACGTTGACCGCCGAGGTCACCGGCGTGCCGCCGATGGAATCGGAGGCTGTGACCGTATCCGTGGTGGAAGCGGCAACCGAACCGGCGGTGTAGGTGACGGCGGTACCGGTGGTCCCGCTCAGGGTGCCGGCGGTGGTGCTGGTCTTGGTCCAGGCCGTGGCCGCAGAGCCACCGGTCACGGTCAAGTTGGTGGTGTCACCGGCAACCAGGTTGACGGCGCTGACGTTCACCGAGAAGGGCACCAAGGCCAAGGTCACATCCGTGACCATGCTCTTGGTAATGGTTCCGGTGGAGGCATCAATCAGAATGTTGTGGGTGGCCGTATCCGTCAAAGGCATCAGGACGGTGGTCACGGTGGTGGTGGCCACGCCATTGACCGGCGTCACCGTTTTGGTAAGGGTGCCACTCGTTCCGAGGTAGCCATAAGTGGCAGCATCCAGAACAAAGGTGACATCGCTGGTGGCAGCCGTCGCGGTATTGCCATACTGATCCTTCAGGGTACCGGTCAAGGTCACCTGGGAGGAGGAGTAGGAACTGACCTTGGTGCTGCTCAGGCCCAAAGAGAGTTGCGATGCGGTTCCGGCAGTACCGGTGGCGGTGAAGGTAGCCGGGGTCGTGACGCCGGTAACCGCGGCGGTCACGCTGTTGGCACCCGCCGTGGTACCCAGGGTCAAGGTGGTGCTGGCCAGACCGTTGGCATCGGTGGTGCCGGTAGCGGCACTCACGCTGCCACCGCCGCTGGCCACCGCGAAGGTCACCGTGGCATTGGAGACGACATTGTTGTTGGCATCCTTGACGACCACCGTGAACGGCGTGGTCAACGCGGATCCAACCGTTCCGCTCTGGGCGTCACCGGCACTCTTGGTGACGCTGGCAGCGGCACCGGCGGTGGCGGTCAGGGTGAAGGTCTGAGAAGAGTAACCCGTGGCCGTAACCGTCACCGTGTAGGTTCCCGCGGTGGTACCCAGGGTCAGGGCCGAAGAGGTGGCCACGCCTTGAGCGTTGGTGGTGGCTTTGGTGGTGGTCGTGCCGTTGGCGAAGGTGCCGCCGGACGTGGTGAAGGTCACTTCCACACCCGCGCTGGGGGTGGTCCCGGTGGTCAGGGTGACACTCAAAGGATTGGTCACCGCGGTTCCGACCGTGGCGGTCTGGCTGTTGCCGGAGGTCTGGCTCATCGCGTTGAAGACCAACGACACCGTCAGATCGGCCACGCTGGTGGCCGCGATCGTATCGGTGGAGGCATCCACCACGATATTGAGGCTGGAGGATCCGCCTGCGGGCTGGGCAATGGTGGTCAGGGTGGTCGTGGCGACACCATTGACCGTGGTGACGGTGGCGGTACCAATCGAGCCATACGTGGTGGCATTCGTGGTGAAGGTGACCGACTTGGCAGGAGAGATCACCGTATTGCCATACTGATCCTTCAAGGTACCGGTCAGGACCACCTGATTGGCAACCGTGGCGCTCACGGTAGTGGCGGCAGCGCCCAGAACCAACTGGGAAGCGGTGCCGGCGGTGCCGGTGGCGTTGAAGGTGGCCGGAGTCGCAGCACCGGTCACCGAGGCGGTGACACTGTTGGCGCCCACGATCGTACCCAGGGTCAACGTGGTGCTGGCCTGACCTTGAGCGTTGGTGGTAGCGGTGGCGGGATTGACGCTGCCGCCGCCAGTGGCCACTGCGAAGTTCACCGTGGCATTGGAAACGACATTATTGTTGGCATCCTTGACCGTGACCGTGAAGGGCGCGGCCAAAGCGGTTCCGACCATGGCGGTCTGATCGGTGCCTGCGCTGGAAACGATGCTGGCAGCGGCACCGGCAGTACCGGTCAGGGTAAAGGTCTGGGAGGTATAACCCGTGGCAGAAGCGGTGACGGTATACGCGCCCACCGTGGTGCCCAGGGTAAGAGCGGGGGCGGTGGCAATACCGTTGGCATCCGAAACCGCCGTGGCCGTGGGACCCGTGGCGAAGGTGGCACCACCCGCGGCGGTGAAGGTCACGGTCACACCGGCGTTGGGGGTGGTTCCGGTGGCCAGGGTAACACCCAGGGCCGTTCCCACCGCGGAACCGGCAACCGCGCTTTGGTTGTTACCCGCAGTCACGCTCATGGAGGGCGCGCTCACAGCAAGGGTCTTGGTGCCTTGGGTGTAAGAGGCGGGGGTGGAGCCCTTGTTGTCCGACACGGCGATGAACTTGGCCTTGACCGCCGAATTGCCCGCCGTCGCACCACTCTTCACCAACAATTTCAGCGTGAAGAACTGATAATTGCTGATCACCGCTCCGGACTGATTGAACGAAGCCGTGCGGGTATAGTTGATATAGGCACGATTCGCGGTCCCGAACATCGAATCCCCGGAGACATCCTGATCGGAGATGCGCAGTTCCATCACGTCCGTATCACCCGTGGTCTTCCAAAGCTGGGTGATGCGGTTGTTCTGGTCGTTCTGCTTTTGTCCAAACTGACCGTCCAGATAGGGTGTTTTATGGGGATCGTTATCCCCGGCGGTCCCCAGAGCGGAGGAGGCATCCAGAGCGAAAACGCTCTTGTCCCACTCGACCACGATGCCCGCCGAACTGATGGCGGTCGCCCCGGCATCGGCTGCGGAAACGGCAACCGTCACATCCACAGTCGCTCCGACGGCCACCGTATCGGCACTGCTGGTCACCAGCAGGGAGCCACCCGTGGCAGCCCAGACTTGACCACTGGTCAAAATCAATACAGTCATGGCTAACCACCGAAGCGTGGCGGCCAATCGGCTGCCCGACTCCTTCCTTACACCCTGAAACGGCCATGTAATCATGGAATACACCTCACTGGAACACGGTTATAAAGAACAAAAAACAGGCATAATGGTACATTCAGACAGGATACCATGCCCAATCCCGACTCATCAAGCAAATTCACCCGTCCGAACGGGCCAAAACACGTCACCAATCATAAACAAGCAATCACATGCAAACAGCGTTATTTCAAGGCGTCAATGGTTGAAATCACCGTGGTATTGGTCTGTCCGGTTGGCAATACCACGCCAGTATCGATGGTGGAACCGGCATTCAAACGACGCAGGATCAAAACTCCGTCGCTGGCACTGACTCCTTTATCCTTGTCCACATCCAGACTCAAACCTGCCGCATCGATCATGGCAATCACCGAGGCATTGGTCCGCCCCTCCCCCAGCACCACGCCGGTATCGATGGTGGAGGCTCCATTCAGCCGACGCAGGATCAACACACCATCCGTGGCATCCACCGTACCGCTCTGATCCACATCCAAAACGGCAAAAGCGGAATCGGTGCTGTACAACAAGGCACGCCCCGCGGTCAGAGTATAACCGTTCGCCATGCCACTGGCGGTCAAACGAACCGTTGTGCGACCCGTCACCCCTTCAGCCACCTTGAAACGGACCGTGAACAAATTGACAGGCCAGGAAGATCCAACACCCGGCCAGTTGCCATCGAGGGAGACCCAGGCCAGACCCACCCTTTTATCCGTGGCCCCATCGCCATCCCCGTCATCAACATCGTCTACCGGTAGCGTGTCCTGTCCGATCAGGGCCAGTCTCTTCTCTCCGCCAAGATTTTCCCCGGAGTGCAAAAGATCCGAGAAACCATCAAAGGTCAACCGGCTGGAGTCGTAATGAATCCGCAATCCCAATCCAGTCGTCTGGGATTCCGTGGGATTGGTGGTGGCATACCCGACGGTCACACTCACGGTTTCCCCGGACGCGATGTGCTGAGTGGTCACCTTGGGGGCAACCACCTGTTCCCTGGCCCAGAGATCCGAAACAAACCAGGGAAACAACAACGCCAGGAACAGCAATCGCGTCATGGACCCTTGGTCCTCACGTTGCCCCTCCCCATGGAGAGGGGGAGGGGCAACCATGAGTGTGCCACTATTTGAGCGCATCAATGGTGGCCTTCACCGTATCGTTCGTCTGACCCGAGGGCAGAACCACACCGGTATTGATGGTGGACCCCCCGTTCAGACGCCGCAGGATCAACACACCATCCGTGGCATCCACCGTTCCACTCTTGTCCACATCAAACACCATCCCGGCGGTATCGATGGTGGTCTTCACCGTATCATTGGTCTGACCCGAGGGTAAAACCACACCGGTATTGATGGTGGAACCGCCATTCAAACGCCGCAGGATCAATACACCATCCGTGGCATCCGTGGTGCCGCTCTTGTCCACATCCAGCGTGACGAGGTTGGTGCCGCCACTAAAGGTGATGGTGACCGTCGAAGCGGCGCTGTTCTGCTTGCCATCGTTGACCAACAGGCTGAAGGTGTAGGTCCCGTTCACGGTCGGCGTGAAAGTCGGCTTCTGGGCCGTGGTGGAGGACAACACGATATTGGACCCGCCCGGCTGGCTGACAATCGACCAGGTGTAGCTCAAGGAGGTATCCGACGCGTCCACATCGGCACCGGATCCATTCAGGGTCACGGCACCCGCCGTGCTCACGGTTTGGGCCGATCCGGCATTGGCGGTGGGGGCGTTGTTGACCGTCACGGTCACGGTGGACGGTGTGGCGCTGGAATGCAGTCCATCGCTCACAGTCAGACTGAAGACCAGCGAACCCACGGTACTCGGGGCCGTGAAGGTCGGTTTGGCGGCGGTGCTGGAAGAAAGGGTGACCGAACTGCCGAAAGTCTGACTCCAGGCATAGGTCAGATTGGTGCCCGCATCGGCATCCGAAGAGCCGGAACCATCCAGGGTCACGACCGCTCCGGGTGCCACCACCTGGGCGCTGCCGGCCTTGGCCACCGGACGGGTGTTGACCGTGATGGTCACGGTGGCGCTGTTGGTGCTGTTCTGGGTTCCATCGTTCACCACCAGACTGAACACATAGGAACCGGAAACGGTCGGGGTGAAGGTCGGCTTCGAGGCCGAGGTGGACGACAGGGTCACCACCGACGTGGCGGGACTGGTCTGGGTCCAGGTGTAGGTCAACGCATCGCTATCCGTATCCTGTGAACCGGTACCATCCAGGGTGACGACACTGCCGGCTGCCACCGTCTGCGCCGAACCGGCATTGGCGACCGGTGCGTTGTTGGCGGTCACGGTGACACTCTTGGCGGCAGAGGCCACCTTGCCATCGTTGACCACCAGAGCGACCACATACTTACCCTTCACATCCGGCGTGAACGACGCGGACGGAGGCGAACTCTGGGTGATGAAACTCGAAGCGGTTCCAGCGGTCCCGGTGGCCAAAGACGATCCGGTGGGTTTGCTGGTCAGAGTCCAGATGTAGGAGGTGAGAGTGTCGCCATCCTGATCCGAGGATTTTGAACCGTTCAAGGTCACGGCACTGCCCGGGGCCACCGTGACATCACTGCCCGGATCGGCCACGGGAGCATTGTTGGTGCCGGCCGCCGCATTCACGGTCAGAGTCATGGTGGCCGCGGAACTGTTCTCGAAGCCATCGTTGACCACCAGGGAGAAGGTGTACGAACCCGCGGTCTTGACCACCACCGTCTGGGCACTGCCAGTCAAGGTGGAGTTGGCCGACAGCGTGGACGAACCCGAGGTGATGACCGCACTGGTGGGCATACTGGTCAAAGTCCAGGTATACGTCGAGAGGGTATCCCCATCCGCATCGGTGGAGGTGGCCCCCGTCAGCGAAACCGAAGCCTGACCGCTGCTCAAGGTCACGGTTTGATTGCCTCCCGTGGCGGCAGTCGGCGCGGTATTGGTGGAGGTATACTTGCTCACCGCCGAAGCCGTCTTGGACCAGGGGGTGGGATTGATCACCTTGACATCATAAATCCCCGGAGCCGTGCTGGCCGGCACTGTGGCCGTCAACTGACTGGAGCTGACAAAAGTCACGTTGGTCAAGGCGACATCCGACAAGGTGACGGTGGAACCACTGACCGTCCGTTTGCCGTTGACCAGTTGAATCGTGGCTCCGCTCATGAAATTGGTGCCATTGAGGGTCACGTTCACTGCGGATTTATGGGATCCAGAGGCCGGAGAAACCGGGGACGTGGCATCCAACGTGGGCGCGCTGTTCAGAACATAGGGACCGACCTTGGTAATGGCAGTGGCTCCAACCAATCCTCCGCTATCCGAGGCGCGAATGAAAAAATAATAGCTGCCATCCGCCAGGGAACTGGCCGTCACCGTGGTGCTGTTGCTCAGGCTGCCACGCTTCAAGGTGGTGGACTCCGCCGTGGACAGGCGCGTCTCGAAGGTGGTGGTGTCCAAAGCGGTATCGGTGCTGACCACATATTCGTAAGTAATCGACGAACCGGAAATTCCGGAAGTGGCGGCTGTCCAGGAAAAAACAATACTGCTGTTGGTCGAGGAGACCGACGCGGTATGACTCGTGCTGGCGACCCCATTCACCGCACTGCCGCTGGTAATGGCCGCACCCGCGCTCAGGGCCGATACAACCCATACCATCACGGCCAAGAATACCTGAATTGCGTGATTACGTTTCATGGTAACATCCTGATTTTTATGGAACATAAAAACTCCCCTCCCACCTCGGGAGGGGAGATCCTAAAAGCTGATGATGACACAGACGATGCGCCGGGGTCCATCCCTGTTGAGCACGGAATCGTTAATTCGTCACGTTCAGGCTCAAATCCAAAGTGGCCCCTGCGCTGGTGGCGGTGACACTTCCCGTGGCATAACCACTGGTCACGCTCCAATCCGCGTTCTTGACCTTGGTGGCGCTGAACGCTTTCACCGTATAGCTCTGGTTCGGCTCCAGACCCTCCAGCTTGTACACCCCGGTCGTCCCATTGGCGACCGCACGGTCCTTCTCCACGCCACTGGCGTCATACGCGATCACCATCGCACCACCTGCCGCGCTGCCGCCGCTGGTCACCGTGCCCTGAACGATCCCCGCCGCCTTGACCACCGTCAACGTCACGCCGGTCTGGTTCGCCCCGTTCACCGTCACGTCCGTGCCCGCCGTCCCTTCCAGCGTCCACACGTCCACCTTGTAGGTCGCGTTCGACAAACCCTTGATCGTGAACTCTCCCTTGGTGTTGGTCACCGCGCCGCCACCCATGGAATTGCCAGACGACCAAGCGTTCACCCATGCCCCGCTCACCGCGTTGCCGCCACTCGTCACCGTGCCCTTGATCGCGTAACCCGTCAACATGGCCACGTTCAAGCCGGTGGTATTGCCGTTGATCGACACCGTTCCCACATCGTTCCAGCCGCTTGTCCAGCTCGACGCCGTCACCTTGTTGTCGCTCACCGTCACACTCTTGGTCCGCTGCGACACATACCCGCTCGAACTCACCTCCACCGTATAATTACCCGCCGGCAATCCCTCCAGCGTGTAGTTCGCATTCCCGGTCACACTCGTCCGGGATCCCCCCGTCGACGACCAAGCGTTGATCTCCACCACCTGATCCGCCGCCAAGCCGCTCACCGTTCCCGACAGCGTGTAGAATAGATTGCCCGCCGCCGTCAGATTGAAGTCGATTCCCTTCGTCGCTCCCGCGTTGACCACACTCACCTTGCTGTGATTATCCCACACCGGCGTCACGCCACCCGTGGCGTAAAACACCCCTTGATAACCACGCCACACACCCACCACGTAGTCGGTTCCATCCGGCACGCCGCTCAACGTATAGGCCGCCGATCCGTTGGCATCCGCGGTCGCTCCCCCCACCACGAACGCGTCCGTGGCCGGCGACCACACATCCACCCGTACCCACTCCTGGGCCTTCAGACCCGTGATGGTTCCGGCAATGCTGCCTCCCGTCGAAGCCGTGAAATCCACTCCCGTCACGTCCCCGCCGCTGGTGTTCACATCCGACTTCTTCTGCGTCATATACCCGTCCGCGCTGAAGGTCACCTTGAAGTCCGTTGCCGAACCCACACCGGCGATCGTGTACGCATCCGCACCCGATCCCGCAGCCTGCACCGCGTTTCCGCCCCAGGAATAGGTGCTGTTGGACCAGGCATCCACCCAGCCCCATTGCGCCTTCTTCATGCCGTTCACCGTACCGGCGATCGACTTGCCGGACGACACCACCAGATCGATCGTCGCGTCACCACTGGTCACATTCACCAGCTCCGCGCTCTCCCAGGCTCCCGGCGCCTTGCCGTTGCCGGCATACGTGCCACCCTGAATCTGGCCACCCCAGATGGAAATCCGGTAATCCTCCGCCGCTTCCAGACCCTTGATCTCCACCTGATCGCTGGTACCGTTTCCATACGACACCTCTCCACCGCCCCACGACCACGTCGTCTCCGAGAAGGCATCTACCCACGCTTTCTGACCGCTCTTCAGGCCAGACACCTTCACCGTCACCTTGCGGCCACTGCCCACCTGCATGGACACATAATGATCGCTCGACATGTCCAGCAGCGTCGCCCGATCCCAGCCCACCAGACTCCCGAGCGTGGCCGGATAGTCGCTGGCACCCACCTCTCCTTTGAAGTTGCCCGTCTTGAAGCCCCCATCCGGACCACCCACGAACAACCGGTAATCCTTCCCGCTGGCATCCAGACCCTTCAGTTCAATCAGCGCCTGACCAGTGCTGTCCGCCGTCCCCTGCTTCCAGCGACCCGCGCTCAACTCTTCCGACCAGACGTTGGCATCCACCTTCGCACCGGCGACCAGACCCGTCACCTTCACCTTCAAGGTCTTCGAGGTCACCGCCGCCAAATCCACCGCCACACCCGTCACGTTGCCGTTCAAGGTGCTCAACAGCGTCGCCTTCTCCCAACTCTTCGGACCCGACGCCCCTCCCCCGGCCACACCGCCATAATATCCCGACGGCACATCCTCCACGTCCGATTGCCAATCCAAACGATAGTCTCCCGCCTGGGCCAGACCCGATACCTCAAAGCTCACCGCTCCGCTTCCGGTCCCCACCACTTCGGTCCCGCCCCAGACCCGTTCGCTCTCCGACCACACGTTCACACGCACCTTCGTATCCTTGCCAAGACCCGCGATCGTGCCGCTGATCTTCGCTCCCGCGTTCATCAAAAAGTCCACGTTCTCCGGACTCTTGCTCCCCGAAGCGTCGATCAGCGTCGCTTCATCCTCTTTGCCCGCGTTCTTGTAATAGGTGGTGCGATACAAACCGCTCCAACCCCAGACCACACCCACATAGTTGTTGGCCGGCGCCACCGTCACTCGGTAATTGCCGTTTTCGTCCGTGTTGGCTCCGTACCAACGGCTTCCGTCCTGACTGTGAATGTCCACCCAAGTCCAGGCCAGACCGTTGTTGCTCCCGTCCGTCACACGGCCAGAAATGGTGTTGCCGGTGCTCAGGGTGAAATTCACGACCACGCCCCCGGCGGGATTCTCCTGAATCACCTCACCGGCGACGGGCTTGGCATAACCATCCTCCGCTTCAACAAACTTGTCCTTGGCCCGTTTGTACACCCCGGTTACACCCTGGGGTTCCACCTTCACCAAAACCGGATCCGGGGACAAATAAGACTCGCTCCACACATTGACTTCGTACCAGACCACCTTGCCCGCAGCGGGTTTGTGGATCAGGAGAGAGTATTGACCCGTGGAATCCGAAGCCTTGCCCGCGCCCTGGCGGGTATCGTGAGACCAAGCATTGACCCACAGATTGGCAATCCCGTTGCCCGAGCCATCCTGGATCGTGCCGGTGATGGAAAGACCACTGCCCACACGTACCAGCAATCCCTGGGTTCCATTACCCAGATCCATCAACGGCCAAGCCACTTCGCCGGTGGCGTCCGCGGTCAGATCCTTTTCAAACGCCAAAGCCTGTTGCCCGTCGCTGGACACGGTATAACCATCGGTGGCATTGCCAACCACAGCCCCGCCGATGAATCCAGTCCCCTCGATCCAGGCTCCGGTTTGGGGATCCTGATGACCACTGGGGGAAATATTGATGTCAAAGGTGTTGTTCACCCCCTGGGTCAGATTCACCGAGGGCAGATTCAGGGTGAAATACCCCCCCTGATCCGTGGCCACACCACCCAAAGGCGTGTTGACCCACGCATAAGGCACACCTTCATTCGCGCCATTGACCACCCGTCCGTGAATCGGCTTGCCCGCGTCCACCTGAACGCCAATGGATAACGATTTGTCCATCAGGATATTGGTCACGGCATGGTCTTCCCACTGGGACATTACCATGCCCGGCACCACACCCGCCACCTGACCGGAAATCCCGTTATGGGTCAGGATGTCGGTGGTACTCACCAGACTCGCCTTGACCAGGGGCCGGGTTTTGGAATCATCCTTCACCCAACGGCTCACCCAGGAGGCTTCCGGGGGGGTGATCCAACTGCCGCCCTGGAAATTCACCGCATTGCAAGACGATTGACCACTGCCACCGGTGCCGGTACCGGTCTCACAGTAGGACGGCCACACCTCCACCCGATACTCCTTGTTCGGGACCACCAGCACGGAGAAGTTGCCTTCCGCATCGGTCCGGGCGTGGAAATTGGTATCCCAATCTTTGTCATGCACGCTCACTTCGGCTCCCGTGACCGGGGCGAGCGCAGTGCCATTGGCCTGCACCACTTTGCCGGAAAGGGTCATGCCGGTCACCATGCGGGCATCCACCACCAAAGGACCAGTCACCCGGAAAATCTTGGCACTGGACCAGTCATGCACCACCTTGCCATCCCCATCCGCATAACCACCCACCAAACCACCGGGCAACTTCACCTCTTGCGGCGGGTTGGTATCCCATTTCCAGTAGGAGGTGGCAAACTCGATGCGGTATTTGCCCGGCTGCACCGAAAACTCGTACTGACCTGTGGCACTGGTACGGGTCTCCGACCACAAACCGGAAGAACCGGTCTCTTCATCCCACTCGGGTTGCAAACGCACCGTCACATCCTGGATTCCGGTGGTGCCATCCGTGGTCACGGTACCCCGGATGGTCAAACCGGCGATCAAGGTCGCGTTGACCGTGGTATCCGCGGTGAATGTATATTTCTTGGCGGTGTCGGAAGCACCATTCAGTTTGTTGTCCGCGGCACCGGTGCTGTAACCACCCAGACCGTCCAGCTTGACCTGTTTCTGGGTCTGCCAGTCATAATAACTGGTGCTGAAGTAGACCCGATAGACCGATCCCTTCTTGACGAAAATCTCGTAGTTGCCATTGGCGTCCGTGGTGCCCTGTGCCCATTCGGAAGTACCCGTGGTGCTTTCCCAGTCGGGTTGCAGCTCCACCCGCACACCCTGAACCGGCTGCTGATTGGCATTGACCACCTTGCCCGAAATGCGCATCCCGCTGACCATGGTGGCATTGAGGGTCGTGGCCTGCGCGAAATCGAACACTTTCGCGTCTTCGGAGCGTTCGACGGTGCCGCCTTTGTCGTCGGCATACCCGCCTTGCCCCAGCACGCCAGGAACTTTCACCATCGACATGGTGGCGTTGTCCCAATATTCGGAGCGGAACTGGACGCGATATTTGCCCGGATAGATATCCACCGAATAGTGTCCGGCCCCATCGGTTTTCACCGAAGCCGCATCCACAACCCCGGTGTTATGCTCCCAATCGGGTTGGAATTCCACCAGGATGTTCGGCAAGGCCCCCTGACCACCACTCACCGAACCGGAAACCGTAATCTTGGTTGTGGTCCCCGGATCGCCACCACCACCGCTGGTCTGATTGTAGGCTGAAGTCAACGACACGGTGCCCAGATTGAGATCGTTCTGAAGGTTTTGACTCATGCCCTGGGTCCTGGAAAGACCGGTGGTCTCGCCGATGGAGGCGACATAGGCCATGGCCACAAAACCGGTGCCCACATATTTGAAGGCAAAGCTGTAAGAACCGGCATCCAACTCCACGTCAAAAGCGCCGTTGGCCGTGGTATGAAACACCAACGGCGTCTGACTGTTGGCGGGATAGACGATCAGGTCGGCGTTGACCAGACCATGGGTTCCGTCGGTGAGGATGCCGGTGATCCGTTTTTTGCCCGTTGAGGAGCCGGCACCCCCCACCACCAGCACCAACTCGCCACTGGTGGGGGAAACCTGGAAGGCGGCGGCAGTGGTGAGATTGCCACTCTGCACATTGACCGTTCCCGCGGCGGCATCGGCTTTGTACCAACCACCGGTGAAGGAACCCGCACCATTGTTCGGCCACACCCCGAGACAGTAGGTGCCATCGGCGAGCACCGCGGCAATCTTGCCCTCCTGGTCTGTACCGAAATACTGGCCTTGTCCGGAAACGCACGCGCCATTTTCAAACGGCAGAATCTGGATACCCGCATCCGCCACCGGGGTATTGCTGGCCGTGACCACCCGGAAGGAGACATTCCGGCCCTGATCCGCGGCACTGAGGGTCAACACCTGGGGATCCGTCAAGGAGGCGGTTTCCACCTGGAGATTCTTGCGGACAAATCCAGCCGCGCCGAACGTGACATTCAGAGAGGTGACCTCATCTCCCACCGGGGCATTGAGACGATTGAACACAGTCAACAAGGCACTGCTGGTGCCGGGGGTTTCGTTGAACGTGGCGGTGGCGTTGTGGGAATGGGGCGACGCATAGGCGCTGGAGGTGTGTTCGGCCCGGGTCTGGACAAAGGCGTCCTTGAGAATCACACCCGCCGGTCCATCGATCCGCACCTTGCGGGCCTTGACCTGATCCGTGGTCAGGGACTTCAGCACGCCGGCGGCATCCACCGTGGCCCGCAGAGATCCCTTCCACATGCCATCGTTTTCCTGATTGTGTTCAAACACCACACCCAGGCCCTGGGCCAAATAGACATGATTGACCTGGGACGAGGACGCGGCCCCACCCTGGGGTTGATAACGGGTCTCCACCATCCGTATATGGGCCGCGTGGGTGACCTTGCTCAAAAGATCCGCATCGGTGATCGAGTCGCGCCAATGGGCGAAGTACTCGTCGTTCATCAGGTCCGTGGGCGGCACGGAATCCAGCAGATTGACGTTTCCGGTCACGGTGATCTCGGACTTGGTGATGGTCCACTGGTCGATCTTGACCTTGCCATCCTCATCCAGGGGGAAACGGATCGAAAACTGGGAATGGGTGTACCCGTTGGTGACGGTTGCCGGCACCAACGGACTGGGCACGGTGAAATTGGAGGTGGCGAGATCCGCGGCGGTAATGCCCGCGACGGGATCGGGTTGGGTCTTGAAACCAAAGTCAATGAAACGGGTGGTCCGGTTCTGACCCGGCTCCACTCTTTTTTCCCCGTGGAACGTCAGTCCGTTGGAGTCCAGGGTATAGTAGTTCTCTCCATGAGTGCTCTGTTCCACGGAGACGGTACGATCCATCAACGTGGCGCTGCCACCGGCCCGTGAGGGTTGAATGGAGAATTCGGTCATGGGGTTGGACGGCTGGGAGGACTGCCAGCGGCCATGCGTCACCAACGTGAGATTCGCCGGAAAGAGCCACTGGGTCATGTCGATGGAGGTGACCGGGGTGGCAGGATCCACACAGGTGACCGTGGTGGTGGCCTGATTGGTCCCGAAGGCCACCGTCAGGGTCGCGCTTCCCGCCTTCTGACAGGTGATGGGCACCCCCGTCACGGAGGTATTCCAGGTGATCACATCGCTCCCCGAGGTGACCGTGACAGTCGGGGTACCACTGCCGGTGGGCAGGGGAAGGGTACGCCCGCCACCCACGGTCATGTTGATCGGTTCCATGGGAATGGTCGTGGTGGTGCCGCCACCTCCGCCGCTGGAGGCCGTACACGTGACCGGCACAGAAAAGCTGTGCGCGGCATTGTCCTGGACCAGAACGGTGGAACCACCCTCTGCGGCGCAAGTCACGGTAGCGGTGGCGTTGTTCCCGACGACCGTGATCAACGCGCTGCCCGCGTCAAACCGATAGGGGGCGACACCACCCGACACCACGAGGTCGCCGCTTCCGCCCACCACCCGATTCAACGCGGGGGGATAAACGGTCAACGGAACCGGTTGGGCCGCATTCGGAGAGAAACGAACCCGCGCGGGACGATTGTTGCTCCAGTCCCCATTGCTGCCCCCCTGGGGCCAGATCAGACCAACCGTATGGTGGGTAAAGAAACCCAGTTCATAGGTGGCGCCCGGATCGATCAACGACAACGGCCAAGCAACCTCCATGGTCTGGGTGGTGGTGTTGACGGTCAGGGTATCCGACAGCTTCACATAGGCGTTGTAGTCACGGGGATTGGCGGCGGTGTTGTACAGTCTGGCGTAAACCCCTGTGGCATCCTGAAACAGCTCCACGGAGAAAGCCGGTCCACCCGCCTGGACAGGCATGAAGTTGACCCAATAGTTGACGTATTCACCGGTGGGCAGTTGCAAGGAGGCGCGATCGATGCGCAGATAGGCCTGACTGGCATCCCGGGCCAGATAGATCCCCGTGACATCCAGACCCGAGAAACCATCTCCCTGGTCTCCCAAAGCATCCACCAGCATCGGAGCCAAAGTGCCCCAATCCGTGGGGGCGCCATCCACGGTGATGGTGGCCTGAGGCACCACGAACACCATATCCTCCAGAATATCCGGGATACCGTTCTGGTTGACATCCTGGTTGAGGCTTTCGTGCCGGAAATTGTAGACTCCATCCGGGAACACCCCCCCCAAGGTGGCATCGGGGAACAGTCCAGACGGCTTGTTGCCGCTGAAAGAGGGCAGAATCCCCCGCAGGCTCACCCCGTCGAACCACTTGGCCAGATTCAGGGCCATGGAGCGGGTGCCTTCCGTGATCTGGGCGGTCCCGGCCAAAGCGGCCTTGAAGTCGTTCAGGACTTTGGTGGCATCGGCGACTTCCCGGGCCTCCAGGGTGAAGAGATCATCGTCTTGCGGATCGCTTTCCGCCTGAATGGATGGAATCGCAGCCAGCAAGGCGTCCGCCGCCATGTTCCAATGACTTTTGGCCGCGGCCAGATTGGTGGAGGCATACGGGGACAAGGAACCGAAATTCGGATTGTTCAAGAAGAGTTGTTCGGTATTCACGCCCATGGCGGCATCGATGTCGATGTTCCAGTCATAAGCCTGATCGATATACAATTGGCCCAGCATCATCCCCAGCAGACCCTTGAACATCAGCACATCGGAGTAGTCGATCTCCGTCTCATCCGGCTCCTGACTGCCCGGATCCCCCACCTTGAAAGAGGCCATATCCGTGGGAAGCTCGTTGAGCAGGGCCAACGAATCGTTGAAGGCCGGAATCATGGCGGCATTCAACCAGCCGCTGAGATCCTGACCGGTCGGAGAGGCGATCGGCAGGGTCTTGGGACACTCCATCTTCTCCAGTCCCAGATGACGACGGGTACAACCGAATCCGGCCAACAGATCCCCCAGAGTGGCGCCGGCCGTGGCATAAGTGGTGGTTCCAGCCGAAGAGGATTGGGCGGTATTGGTCGCGAGGGCGGCAATGCGGGAAATGGCGTGCAGGACGTGGGTGGCATGCTTGCGGGCATCCCCGGCGGCAGTGGCTTTCTCATCGGCCTTGGCAAAAAAGGCATCCGCCGCCACCATCCAGCCATGGCCGAAGGCCAACGACATGCCATAGTCCACCAGGGAGGGGACATCCAGAGTGGCGTAACGATCCATCAAGGTTCTTTGGATGGAACCAAAGGGGACGGTCGAACGCAACGCGGTGGCAGATCCCACAGCCAGACCGGTGGTGGGAGGATTGGTCGGAGTGACCACCCCATCCGTTTCGTGGATGTTGAGCAATCCAAGATTGAAGGCGGCTCCGGAAAGCAGTTGGAACGCATCCTTGGCGCGGTTGTTGAACCGCAAGGGCAACAGGGTTCCCTTGGTGAACAGGAACACCGACAGATCCTGATTCACCGGAAGGTCGCTGACCGAAAAGTTCCACTGACCCATCATGCCAGGGACAGGGCTGGATTCCGTGGCCTGAAGCACCGCATTGGTGCCATTCACCACCAGGATGATCGCCCTCTGGCCCACCTGACCCGAAATCGACTCGGCGTGCGCCATACCCATGGCCCCCACCAAACCGAACAGGACAAACGCCATCATCAAAACCTGTTGCTTGATCCTTTGTCCGACCATGATCCTTCCCCTTGTGTGAAAGACTGCTGTATTGCTTTGGTGTAGGTCCTACGCGGGCATCACGGTTGGGTGCCCTGCGCCGCCTCACGCTGACGTTTGATTTCAGCCTGTCGTTTGGCCTCGGCATTGCGCGCCGCCGCCGCTTTTTGTTCGGCCACAATAGCCGCCTGCCGGGAGGCCTCGGCGCGTCGGGCGGCCTCGACCTGGGTGGACTGATCACGCACCAGGGCAGCTTGCCGGTTGACCATGGCCCGGTTTTCGATCTGTTGTTCCGCCGGAGTCTTGAGACTGGCCAGATCCTGACGCAACTGCTGCAATTTCAATTGCTCCGGGGCCATCATGCCTTGAAAATTCTGTTCGCTGCGGGCCTGCTGCTGCTCCAGGGTGGCGAGTTTTTCCACCAGTTCCCGGGAATTGCCCTGGCCCGAGGCCAGTTGCATCTGGGTACGGGCCTTTTCGGCCTCCAGAGCCTGACTCTCGCCGGCAGCCTTGCGTTGAATCAGGGAAATCGACGCCTCGGTCTCGGCAATGGCGGCCATGAGCTGGGCCGGTCCCCGCACGCTTTGCGTATTGATGTGGTTTGGAATGCGGGTATTGGATGGATCGGCACCGGCAGGATCCTTGACGATCTCGGTGCGGGAGGCGGGAGTGGTTCCCGTTTTCTCCGGGGAGGCGGCGGTGACCGGGGGGGCTTTGCCAGCCTCTCCGGTTTTGTCGGCAGCAGTTTCGGTAGCCTCCGCCGGTCCGACCCGTTCGTAGCGGGTCGCGCTCAGGCTGCCTTTCTTGAAAACCTTGACCTGAACAACCTTGGAATCCCCTTTTTCGGTACTCCCTTTTTCACCCTTCTTGCCCGCCGCGTAAACCACCACGTGGCTTTGACCACTCAGCAGACGCTTCAAGGCCGACTCCAGAGGCACCCCATCGAAACTCATGGAAAGGGTGCCCTTGACCTCCGGATCCAACAAAAACGGAATGCCCACCTTGTTGGCCACCTGTTCCAGGGCCACCCGGATGGGGGTCGAACGGAAGGCAACGCTCAACTTTCCCTGACGATAGACAACCCCGTCGGGAACCGATGCTGCGGCAGCCATCACGGAAACGGGCGCGAACAGCGCCCAGAAGACCAAAGATACAAAAGAAATCAATCGGAATTGATTCATGCACTCCCCTCCCTCCGGGAGAAAAACCATTGGAAAGATCACATCTTGCGGGGTGATGCATCCAGGCTCGATTCAGGTTAACATTTACGCAAGAAATGTCAAAACAAAAAATACCCCTCATCCTGATTACAAAGTGGAAACCTTGCTACATGGCGCTCAGGGTAAAATCCAAGCCCACCCGCAACCCTTTGGCCGTAGCCTGACCCTTGGGGGATTCGGCGAAATAGGCTCCCGGAATCTCGAAAGAACGTGTGGATTTGTTCCAATCGATGACGGCACTGGTAATTTTTTGATGCGCGAACGGATTTTCCAGGATGGCCTGACTGAAGCGAATGCGACCGGAACCCTGGCCCACCACAGCGGATGCGGCTTGCAAACGCAGCGTCACCGCCTGATCCATCCACAACTCCAGGGTCAGCGGGGCAAGCACCAACTGGGTCACCCGTGACCAGAAAGAAAATACCCCCGTTTGTCCTCCCCCATCGTGACGGGGAAGAATGCCTTGGATCATGCCGCCGACCTCCTCCTCAAGGGAGTCTGGTAACGACTGTGCATCCGCACGGTAACGATACAGGCGCAGATGCACATCCTTGAAAATCGCTTCTTGAACCGCCTTGCTCTGAAAGGCCAGAAAACGGCGCCGTTGAATGGTGAACTCCCGGGCCGCAAAAGATTTGACCGGTCGGCCATCCCGCAGTTCCGTAAAAACCGGCCCACCCACCGCATACCGGGAAAACGCATCCTGGATGGTCGCGTCAGCAGCCTGTTCCGACACGCCGGAAATCTGATAATCCCGCAGCACCAAAAACACCACGCCGCCAAGACACCCCACCAGGAGAAACTTCAACCCCATCAGGCCCAGGAACCGCCAGGACTGGATGCCCACTCTCCCGATCATCGTGAAAGCCCTGTCATCCTGGAATTCTGGCACCCTTGGACAAACACGAAAAAATCTCACAGAAGTTCCCCGCACGTCCTTTTGGTTGCCTGTCGTTTGCATTCAACAGAAAACAACCCAAGGACGTGCGGGATCCATCGATGGATCAGTTCAATCCCAGATCCAATGCCGCCCCTGCGCTGGTGGCGGTGACACTTCCCGTGGCATAACCACTGGTCACGCTCCAATCCGCGTTCTTGACCTTGGTGGCGCTGAACGCTTTCACCGTATAGCTCTGGTTCGGCTCCAGACCCTCCAGCTTGTACACCCCGGTCGTCCCATTGGCGACCGCACGGTCCTTCTCCACGCCACTGGCGTCATACGCGATCACCATCGCACCACCTGCCGCGCTGCCGCCGCTGGTCACCGTGCCCTGAACGATCCCCGCCGCCTTGACCACCGTCAACGTCACGCCGGTCTGGTTCGCCCCGTTCACCGTCACGTCCGTGCCCGCCGTCCCTTCCAGCGTCCACACGTCCACCTTGTAGGTCGCGTTCGACAAACCCTTGATCGTGAACTCTCCCTTGGTGTTGGTCACCGCGCCGCCACCCATGGAATTGCCAGACGACCAAGCGTTCACCCATGCCCCGCTCACCGCGTTGCCGCCACTCGTCACCGTGCCCTTGATCGCGTAACCCGTCAACATGGCCACGTTCAAGCCGGTGGTATTGCCGTTGATCGACACCGTTCCCACATCGTTCCAGCCGCTTGTCCAGCTCGACGCCGTCACCTTGTTGTCGCTCACCGTCACACTCTTGGTCCGCTGCGACACATACCCGCTCGAACTCACCTCCACCGTATAATTACCCGCCGGCAATCCCTCCAGCGTGTAGTTCGCATTCCCGGTCACACTCGTCCGGGATCCCCCCGTCGACGACCAAGCGTTGATCTCCACCACCTGATCCGCCGCCAAGCCGCTCACCGTTCCCGACAGCGTGTAGAATAGATTGCCCGCCGCCGTCAGATTGAAGTCGATTCCCTTCGTCGCTCCCGCGTTGACCACACTCACCTTGCTGTGATTATCCCACACCGGCGTCACGCCACCCGTGGCGTAAAACACCCCTTGATAACCACGCCACACACCCACCACGTAGTCGGTTCCATCCGGCACGCCGCTCAACGTATAGGCCGCCGATCCGTTGGCATCCGCGGTCGCTCCCCCCACCACGAACGCGTCCGTGGCCGGCGACCACACATCCACCCGTACCCACTCCTGGGCCTTCAGACCCGTGATGGTTCCGGCAATGCTGCCTCCCGTCGAAGCCGTGAAATCCACTCCCGTCACGTCCCCGCCGCTGGTGTTCACATCCGACTTCTTCTGCGTCATATACCCGTCCGCGCTGAAGGTCACCTTGAAGTCCGTTGCCGAACCCACACCGGCGATCGTGTACGCATCCGCACCCGATCCCGCAGCCTGCACCGCGTTTCCGCCCCAGGAATAGGTGCTGTTGGACCAGGCATCCACCCAGCCCCATTGCGCCTTCTTCATGCCGTTCACCGTACCGGCGATCGACTTGCCGGACGACACCACCAGATCGATCGTCGCGTCACCACTGGTCACATTCACCAGCTCCGCGCTCTCCCAGGCTCCCGGCGCCTTGCCGTTGCCGGCATACGTGCCACCCTGAATCTGGCCACCCCAGATGGAAATCCGGTAATCCTCCGCCGCTTCCAGACCCTTGATCTCCACCTGATCGCTGGTACCGTTTCCATACGACACCTCTCCACCGCCCCACGACCACGTCGTCTCCGAGAAGGCATCTACCCACGCTTTCTGACCGCTCTTCAGGCCAGACACCTTCACCGTCACCTTGCGGCCACTGCCCACCTGCATGGACACATAATGATCGCTCGACATGTCCAGCAGCGTCGCCCGATCCCAGCCCACCAGACTCCCGAGCGTGGCCGGATAGTCGCTGGCACCCACCTCTCCTTTGAAGTTGCCCGTCTTGAAGCCCCCATCCGGACCACCCACGAACAACCGGTAATCCTTCCCGCTGGCATCCAGACCCTTCAGTTCAATCAGCGCCTGACCAGTGCTGTCCGCCGTCCCCTGCTTCCAGCGACCCGCGCTCAACTCTTCCGACCAGACGTTGGCATCCACCTTCGCACCGGCGACCAGACCCGTCACCTTCACCTTCAAGGTCTTCGAGGTCACCGCCGCCAAATCCACCGCCACACCCGTCACGTTGCCGTTCAAGGTGCTCAACAGCGTCGCCTTCTCCCAACTCTTCGGACCCGACGCCCCTCCCCCGGCCACACCGCCATAATATCCCGACGGCACATCCTCCACGTCCGATTGCCAATCCAAACGATAGTCTCCCGCCTGGGCCAGACCCGATACCTCAAAGCTCACCGCTCCGCTTCCGGTCCCCACCACTTCGGTCCCGCCCCAGACCCGTTCGCTCTCCGACCACACGTTCACACGCACCTTCGTATCCTTGCCAAGACCCGCGATCGTGCCGCTGATCTTCGCTCCCGCGTTCATCAAAAAGTCCACGTTCTCCGGACTCTTGCTCCCCGAAGCGTCGATCAGCGTCGCTTCATCCTCTTTGCCCGCGTTCTTGTAATAGGTGGTGCGATACAAACCGCTCCAACCCCAGACCACACCCACATAGTTGTTGGCCGGCGCCACCGTCACTCGGTAATTGCCGTTTTCGTCCGTGTTGGCTCCGTACCAACGGCTTCCGTCCTGACTGTGAATGTCCACCCAAGTCCAGGCCAGACCGTTGTTGCTCCCGTCCGTCACACGGCCAGAAATGGTGTTGCCGGTGCTCAGGGTGAAATTGACCGGCACACTGCCCCGCTCATCTCCCAGAATCAATTCACCAGCCTTGGGACGATACATCCCGGTGGTGTCATCCACGGCATGGGAGGTGTCGATGGCATAGACGCCGACCACACCCTGAGCCTGAACCTTCACCAGCTTCGCTTCCGGAGCCAGATACCCCTCTTTCCAGAGGCTGACTTCATACCACACCGTGACGCCCTCAGCCGGAGTCGCCACCCGGATGGCATATTCCCCACTGCCCCCGGTGGCCGCACCACCGCCGACGCCACTTTCGTGGGACCAAGCGTTGACCCAGACATCACCAACCCCGCCGGAGCCATTGTCAACCGTTCCGGAAATGGTCACCCCGCGGCTCGCCTGCACCAGCAAGCCGGTCACGCCATTGCCCAGATTGGTGAAAGGCCAAGCCACCCCGGAAGCCAGATCCGAACCGAACGCCGCAGCCTGGGCGGCATCGCTGCTCAAGCGACACACACCCGCCGTGTCGCAGGACACCACGCCACCCATAAAATCCCCGCTTGGCACCCAGGCATGGGTTTCGGGATCCTCGTATCCTCCCGGCTGCACATTCACCGAGAAGGTGGCGCGAGCCTTGGTGGCCACACTGGCCGAGGGCAGATTCAAGGTGAAATAACCATACTGATCCGTGGGTCCATCGCCAAAATCACTGCTGACCCAGGCGTGGGCGATGCCATTGTTGTCACCATCCACCACCCGTCCTTGCACCTGAACCCCGCCATCCACCATCACCGCGATGGTCAAGGATTGATCCATGCGCAGGGTGGTCACCACATGGTCATCGGATTGATCCATCACCGAACCGGGGATGGGATCCGTGGTGCCCACACCACTGGCCACCACCACAGGCCGGGTGGACACATCCTCGCTCTGCCAACCGGTCACCCAGGAGGCATCCGGCGGCGTCACCCAGTTGCCACCCAGGAAGGGCACGAAACCCTCGCCGCAACCCGCCGTCGCATCGGTATTGCCCGGTTCGCAATAGGCCGGCCACACCTGCACCCGATATTCCAGACCCGGCTTCACGTTGATGGCGAAATTACCCTGTTCGTCCACCTTGCCGTGGAAGGCCGTGGTCCAATCCCGGGTGTGAACATAAACCAGCGCCCCCTTGGCCAGCGTGCCATCCCCCAGAGCCACGCTCCCGGAAAGGGTCATGCCGGCGGGCAGACGGGTATTGATTTCGGTGGCCGCCCCGACCCTGAACAGCTTGGCACTGGTCCAATCCGAAGCGACGCCCCCCTGGCCATCGGCAAAACCACCCACCAGATGGCCGGGCAGGGTTTTCTGCTCCTGGGTATCCCACTTCCAATAAGAGGTCAAAAATTCGACCCGATACTTGCCGGGCACCGCCGTGAAGCTGTAATGCCCCATGGAATCGGTGTAAGTCTCGGCCCAGGTTCCGGAACCGCCGGACTCCGCATCCCACTCCGGTTGCAGACGTACCAGCACATCGGCCAAAGCCGTCTCCCCATCGGAGGCGGTAACCATGCCTTGGATGGTCAATCCGGTCGAAAGGCGCCCATGCACCTCGGCTTCGTTGGTAAAGGTGTAAATCTTGGCCTCGGACGCCTCACCCGACAGGGTATGTTCCGCCGCATCGGTGCTGTAGCCCCCCAGACCGGACAATTTGACCTGTTTCTGGGTCTGCCAGTCCCAATAGTTGGTGTTGAAATAGACCCGATAGGCCGCACCCGGCTGCACGAAAACCACATATTGACCCGCCGCATCCGTGATGGATTCCATCCACGGGCCATTCGGAGCGCCCTCCTGTGCCGCATCCGGCTGGAACTCCACCTTGACTCCCTGGACAGGCTGTCCGGCGGCATTGGTCACGGTTCCGGAAACACGCGTGCCACTGGGCAGTTGGGCATTGACCTGATCATCCGTGGCGAACGTGAAGAGATAAATCGCCTCTTGCGTCTCGGTGACCTGACCATTGCCATCCGAGAACCCGCCGTCACCCAGCACACCGGGCACGGTGACCATATGGCCCGCGCCGTTGTCCCAATAGACCGCACGGAACATCACACGATACAGGCCCGGAAGGATGGAGGCCGAATAGTTGCCCTGGGCATCGGTCTTGACCGAAACCATATCCACGGATCCGGTGTTTTGTTCCCAGTCGGGTTGGAATTCCACCAAGATATTGGACAAGGCACCCGCGCCACCGCTCACATGGCCGGTGATGGTGATTCTGGGCAGATTGGGATCCCCGCCTCCGGAACCCGACTCCTTGGTCAAAGCGACCATCAGGTTGAGGGAAGCCGCTCCGGTTCCACCCAGCAGATAGTTCTGGGCCGCGCCGGCGCCACCCAAGGTCACGGTGGTGCCTTGGCCGCTAGCCAGACCGCCGACATAACCCCGGGCAAAAAACTCGATCCGATAGGAACCGGCCTCGACCGAAAGGTTGTAATACCCCATGGCGTCGGTGACCGCCTCGAAGACACGGGTGGCATCCGCCTGACTCACGGCCCGCACCGTGGCTCCGGGAACCGGGATCACGGTGGTGGCATTGTTTTCGGTCACCTTGCCCACGATGGGATAGGTCTGAACACCCATGGCATCGATCAGGGTGGCGTTCAGGGTCATGTTGCCATGGACCGTCAGGGGGGACTGGGCATTCCGGTCCGCCACCACATTGCCGAAGGCATCGACAAAACCCCGATACAGCATACTGTTGCCTCGGGCCACGAACTCGATCCGGAACTCCTCGTGCAACGGCAACGACACGGAGAAATCACCCCCGGTGCCGGTGGTGGTCTGAGCGAAAAAGCCCGTGGGATTGGGAGAGCGCACCAGCACCGTGACCGGACCGCTGATGCGGGCCGTGGTCGCGTCGGTGACCGTCCCCGAAAGGGTGGCGGTGGTGATCTGGAACTCGGGCGTGAGTTTGACCTCTCCGATGAGCAGGTCGGAAAAGACATGTTGCCCGACCCCCTGGGTGGGAGACAGCAGATTGGTCGCGCCGATGGCGGTCAGATAGCCCTGGGCGACAAAACCGCTGCCCGTGTGACGAAACACAAAAACATAGGCGCCGGCGGGAAGATCCAGGGTGAAGGCACCGGTCTCGTCGGTATGGAACAGATAGGGTTCGCCTCCCCCGACGGGATAGGCGAGGATTTCGGCATTGGCCAGCCCCTGGAGGCCATTGGTCAGTTTACCGGTCACCCGGTTGTGACCAGGAGCCACATCCCGGCCCACCACCAGTTTTACCTCGGTGACGGCGTCGGCCAAGGGGAACGGCAGCCCCTGCATGCCCGAGTTGGGGGCGATCACATTGACCAGTCCCACCGGAATGGTGGCATCATACCAACCACCGATGAAGTCACCGGGATTTTTGGGCCAGATCTCCACGCAACGCTGGCCGGGGGCCAGGGTGAAGGTGGCCTGACCTTGCGCAGAGAGTTCCTGATACTGAGCCAGGGGGAAGGCGCACAGGCCATTTTGCACCGGAGCGACACGCACCCCGGTATTGGCGATGATGGTGCCAGAGCCATCCTTGACCGTGAACGTGACAGGCCGACCCAGATGATCGTTGGTCAAAACCAGCACCGCCGGATTGGGCAGGGTGGACACATCCACATCCACCGCCACCTGACGCTCATATCCCTTGGCCCCGTGGGTCAAACGCACCACCCGGGTGGAATCGGACTCCAGGTCGTTGGCCCGGTCATACACGGTCAACAAGGCGCTGTTGCCATTGGGGGTTTCGTTGTAAAAACCGGTGGTTTCGTGGACGTGGGGAGAGGCGGCGAAAGATCCCTGGCTGTGTTCCACCCGCGTCTGGACAAACGGATGTTCCAAGATGGTACCCGCGGGGGCATCGATGCGAAACTGTCTGGCCACAATCGTCTGCCCGGTCACGGAGATCAGGCCATTGCCCTTGTCCAGGGCCATCAAGGCACCCACCGACCGGCCATCGCCTTCGTTCCAACGTTCAAACACAATGCCCAGCCCGTTGGCCAGAAAAATGTCCCCCCCTCCGCTCTCGGGGGGATTGGTCCCGGAACGGAAACGGGTTTCCGTCACATGCAGGCGAATCACGCCGGTCAACCGGTTCAACACGCCGCCATCGGTGATGGCGTCCCGCCACTCCAGAAACCGGGGATCATCCTGCAATCCCTCCGGGGGGTGTTCCGCCAGCAGGTCCACCGCGCCGGCAACCGTCACATCCTGTTTCACCACGGTCCAATGCCCGTCAATGGGCTGACCCGCGGCATCCAGCTCGTATTCGATCCGGGTGGTGGTGGCGGTGTGGCCATCCACAACCGTGGGAGGCAGCATGGGCACCGGCGGGGTCAGGTTCGACAGAGCCACATGCTCCGGCAGAATCTCCACGGCCCCCGGATCCAGCACCGGGGGATTCACGAAGCCGTAAAAGGCCTTGTGACGCACCCCTTCCTTCTGCCCATCGAACCCTTTTTCGCCATGAAAAGTCAAACCTTTATCATCGATGGTATAGATCATCCCCTCGTCACCCGCCAGCGTCGAAAGGGTGCCACGATCCAGGAAAGAGACGCTTGCCCCGCTCCTCGACCAACGATAACCATCGTTGGCCCATCCTCCGGCGTTGTCGGATTGCCAATGCTCCTGGGTCACACGGGTCACACCGGGGGTGAAGATCCAATCGGCGATGGGATATTCGGTGCTGGCGCCGGGTTGAACCCCCGCCACGCAGGAGACGATAGCCGCGGCGGAGCCATTGGCATCGGTGACCGTGACTGTGGCCTGACCCGGGGCCTCGCACAGAATCCGCGTGACACCACCAGCGTTACTCATGGAAACCACACCGGTTTCCGGGGAGGTGCTGACCGAAGGCGTGCCGGTGACATGATCCATGTGGAGCAGTCGGGATTGCCCCACGGTGAGATTCATCGGGAGGACCGACAGGGTGGCATCCGGATTGGGGGTGACCCCGGCGCGGGTCAGGGTGACGGTGTTGGAACCGGTGCACACCTGTCCTGCGGTGTTGTTGACCCAATGCATGGCGCCATTGCCGGAATCGGCGTTGATCAAAAGAAAATGAGTGTAGGAAAATGCGGTTTGCGTACCGGTCTGGATGGAGGCCACCGTGTGCATGGCTCCATCGATATCCCCGGTGAGATGGGGAGAGTCATTGAAAGAAATCAAGAAGGTATTACCCGCCTGCACAATCGCGGCCTGGAGGGTTTTGGCCGGAGCCGGAAGACACGCCGGGTTGGACAAGGTGGTATCCAGCTGATCCGCGCTCACCTGGACATTCCAGGAACCGCTGACATCGAAAATTGCGTCGATGGCCCGGTTGACCGTCACGGTGCCGGAGGCCGAACAGGTTCCCCCCTGCCCATCGGACCAGGATGAAGTGGCTGTTCCGGTTCCGGAATCGCCGCTGGCCAGGATGAGGGAGACCGTGCTGGTGCTGCCGTTGGCCCGGGTAATCTGATAGGCATAGGTTTCGCCGTTGATCGTCCCGGATCCCTGGGCGCCGCCCAGTTCGGTCAGGGTGAAGGTGTCATCGCTTTGGGCCAGGGTGGCCACAAAGCGCTCGGGGGGAATGGGCAGACACAAGTTTGATGGCGGTGTCGCGGGGGAAGTGGGCGCAAACGCGACCATCCACCGTCCCGTGGCATCATACGTGGCGGCTTGCGCCACCTCGGCGGGTACCAGCAGACCCAACACGGCGAAAAGCAACAACCAGATCCCCACGAGGTTTCGTTTTTCGAGCATGATCCATCCCCTGAAACATCATAATTTCGGCCACACACAAAGGCTTCGGTTCGGCCCCAAACAGGCCGATCCCCCCCTTGACACCATTCTATAGCATTAACACAAACATGAATGAATTGCTCCAAAAAGTCAAAAAGAAAATCAGTTTTTACTTTTGGTTACATGAATCGGGTCACCGGCTGCCGACCGGATTTTGACCTTCGAGAAAAGGCAAGCTTTCGTCCCGAGTTGTCCGCTCCTGCCTGCTGTTGCAAAGGGTGATAAACATCCACGGATCGATCCATTCCCGCTCCCCGGCCCACGGATGGAGCGTTTCAAACGGCTGGGTATGGCGTCGAACCGCGGGCATCCGCACTCAAAAATTCTCCGGATCAGGCATGGCATTCATGGGGAGGGGGATGTCGCCATGGGAAGCTCGATTTCCGCTGTCCGTCCTTCGCGTTCCCGTTGCAACCGCACCGGCGATCCCTGGGAGACCCCTTGCAGCAGTCGCACCAGGGCATGACGGGTTGAAATCTCCCGACCGTTCAGACGCAACAGCCGATCCCCGCTTTTCAGACCGGCGCGGGCAGCCGGTGACTCCTCCTGAATGCCGGTCACCCAGGCCCCATCCCGACGCTGCTCGTCCAGAATCACCCCAAGACGCACCGGCGGGGGGGATTCCGGGGCTTCGGGGGTACCCCAGGCATAGTCGGCGGCCTCGGGATCGATCCAGGAGTCCGATCCGGTCCAAGGGAGCAACGTGACCAGATCCGTCACGCCCCGCGCCCGCAATTGATGGGGAATGCCATGTCCCATCAGCAGATGCCCGGAACCCGCCAATCCCACCACCACCCCATGGGGATGGGCTGCTCTCCAACGTTGGATCGAATCCGCCATCACCCCATCCCACAGGGTCTGGGCCTCGACAAAAGAGTCGAATGGCCCCCCCTTCGACATCATCGGATGGGAGTTGAACACCTCCTCCAACCGGATGCGATAGGGTGTGCTGGCAGGGGTGATGGATGGCAGGGTGTCACGGATGGATGGTTCCAGGGCCGCCAGGCCTGTCTTGCGCACCCGGGAGACGATCTCCCGGGGCAGGTTCATGGCCAGCAGTGGCAAACGCTCGTCACGGGCGTAACGCAAAATCGGTCCATACAGTTCAAAGTCGAATCCCCAGGTGAAATACCATTCCACCGCATCCAGGAACGCCTCCTCGCTCAACTCTCCGGCCACCCAACGATCCAGTTCCGGCTGCATCGTGCGGGGAAACATCTCCATCGCCACAACCATCTCCGGATGACGGGCGCGCAAGGCCCGGATCACGCGCAACTGCACCCCGTGATGAGCCGGATTGTCGTGGGACTCGCCGATCAACACGATGCGATGAGCGGCAAGACGCTCGATGAGTTGCGCCTCGGTGAGACGGGATTGATCCGACAGATGCATCAGTTCGTTGATGTCGATTGGAATCACACCCATAACCCCCCATTGCAGCAAAGCCAACCCCAAAAACAACGGCAGAAAGATCATCGCGCAAGGTCCGGATCCACGGACAGCGCCCGCAGCCGTCCCCAGGTCCGCTGATATTTTTGCAACCGGGCCTGATCCTGTTCGGTCATGGGGTGGCTCACGCGATGGAAAGCATGCGGTCCAGAGCCACCTTGGCCAACTGCGCCACCTCGGATGGCACGGAGATGACATTCACCGCGGTTCCCGCCACCAGATTCTCCAGGGTCCAGCACAGATGCTGGGCGTCGATGCGAAACATGGTGGAACACATGCAGATGGTGGGACAGAGGAAATGGATCTCCTTGTCGGGCATTTCGTGTTTCAGGCGGTTGACCAGATTCAGCTCCGTGCCCACGGCCCAGACCGAGCCGGGAGGGGATTCCCGCACGCTTTTCTGGATCAATTCGGTGGAGCCGCTCAGGTCGGCCATGCGACACACCTCGAAGCAGCATTCCGGATGGACGATCACCCGAATGCCGGGATGACGGGCGCGGAACTGTTCCACATGGGCAGGCTGGAACATCTGATGCACCGAACAGTACCCATCCCACAAGATCACCTTGGCCTGTCGCAGGGCTTCGGGGGAGACTCCACCATTTTTCCGGGTGGGATCCCAGACCACCATCTGCTCCAAAGGAACGCCGAGGTTGAAGGCGCTGATGCGCCCCAGGTGTTGATCGGGGAAAAACAGCACCTTTTCCCGTTGGGCAAAGGCCCATTGCAGAATTTTCGAGGCGTTGGAGGAGGTGCAAACCACGCCGTTATGGGCGCCGCAGAAGGCTTTGAGATCGGCCATGGAGTTGACATAGGTAATGGGAGTCATCACCTGTTCCACATCCATCAAAGCGCCGAGTTCCTGCCAGGCGGTTTGCACCCGGGGCAGATCCGCCATGTCGGCCATGGAGCAGCCAGCGGCCATATCCGGGAGGATCACGGTCTGGTGGGGCGCGGAGAGGATATCCGCCACCTCGGCCATGAAATGGACGCCGCAAAAGACGATATGCCGGGCATCGGTCCGGTGCGAGGCGAGCCGGGAGAGCTTGAGGGAGTCACCGGTGAGATCGGCGAACTTGTAGACCTCCTCCCGTTGATAGTGGTGGCCGAGGATCACGCATTGGCTGCCCAGGGTTGCCTTGGCGGCATGAATGCGGCTATCCAGATCGGCATCGGAGAGTTCATAATAAGGCTCCAGCGGGATCATCGCGAATATCCTTCCATCAATAAAGGACGAGGGACGGCCAACCTTTGGAAA
Source organism: Magnetococcales bacterium (assembly GCA_015231755.1). Taxonomy (NCBI): domain Bacteria; kingdom Pseudomonadati; phylum Pseudomonadota; class Magnetococcia; order Magnetococcales; species Magnetococcales bacterium. The sequence goes on from JADGAZ010000003.1 coordinate 103,679, forward strand.
ACATGTCCAAGTCTACCAATCCTTGGGAGCAACGGAAAGAGGCCTTGCGTCGACAGGCTCTGGCCATGGGATTTGCCATGGCGGGATTCGCCCCGGTCCGTCCTCCCCCCCATGCCCAGGCGTTGCAACCCTGGCTGGATCAGGGGTGTCATGGGGGCATGGCGTGGCTGGCGCGGGATCCGCAGCGTCGCGCCGACCCGGGTCATTGGATGGAAGGGGATGGGGTGATTCTGGTATTGGGTTTCAATCTGGCCCCCGGTCCGGCACAGCCCGGAGAAGAGGACGGGGATCAAGGGGTAATCGCCGCCTATGCCCGCCGTCGGGATTATCACGATGTCCTGAAACAAAAGGTTCAAGAGCTGGCCATATGGCTGGAGGGTGAGTTGGGTCATCCGGTCTGGCATCGTCTCTTCGTAGACACAGGCGCCGTATTGGAAAAACCGTTGGCCACGGCTGCCGGGTTGGGATGGCAGGGAAAAAACGCCTTGCTGGTGACCCGTGGTTTTGGTGGCTGGTTGATGCTGGCGGAGTTGTTTTTGGGTTTACCTTTCTCTCCAGACCCGGTGGTGGTCACCGATCATTGTGGAACATGTGACCGGTGTCAACGGGCCTGCCCCACTGGGGCGTTGAGTCAAGCCTATCGGGTGGACGCCTCCCGTTGTCTGGCCTATTTCACGGTAGAGAGTCGGGAGCCGATTCCCCGTGAATACCGGGAGGCGCTGGGCAATCGGATTTTTGGATGCGATGTGTGCATTCGGGTTTGTCCCTGGAACCGTTTCGCTCCGGTTACCAGCCAGGCGCCGGTGGCAGGAACCCTGCGTTCTTTGATGGCGTGGGCGGCGTTGGACGGGGTGGCTTTTCAGGGCATTTTTCGTGGGACGCCGGTGAAGAGGGTTGGTTTGACCCGTTTCTTGCGCAATGTGGCCACGGCGTTGGGTAACGGGCAGGATCCGGACGGGTTGTGGTCATTGCAGCGTTTGTTGAGGCACGAGGCTCCCATGGTGAGGATGCACGCGGCCTGGGGGTTGGGAAAACGTATGATGGAGATCGAAAAAGAAACCGGTTTACATTCAAATCAAAACCGGATCATGAATCAAATCAAGGCCTGGCTACAGGAACGTTTAACGATCGAGAGCGATGACGCCGTGAAAGCCGAAATCGAATCGGCCCTGTCGCCCGGATCATCCCAAACCCATTGAAAGTAACCGTCCCTCCTACGAAAAAAACTTGATAAACTCTTTCTCCGGCATCGGCTTGCCAATCAAATAGCCCTGAATCGCCTCACACCCCCTCTGACACAAATACTCCCGCTGCTCCTCCGTCTCCACCCCCTCTGCAACCACCTGCAACTTCAACCCGTGGGCCATGGACAAAATCGCCTCCACAATCGCGCCATCCCCCCGACAATCCGGTAAATCCCTCACGAACGATTGATCGATCTTCAACGTATTCAAAGGAAAACGCTTCAAATAACCCAACGAAGAATAACCCGTGCCAAAATCATCCATGGCCAAGGAAATCCCCAAATTGCGCAAACACTTCATGATGCCAACCGCCCGCTCCACATTGCCCATGACCATACTTTCGGTAATCTCAATTTCCAGACGCTCCGCAGGCAACCCGGTCTTCTCCAACGAATCCCGAATCTGCTCCAACGAATCCGATTGCTGAAACTCCCGTGACGAAATGTTCACCGCCATCTTGAACGGAATCAAACTCCCCTTGGTCCATCGCGCCGTACTCGCCGCAGCCGAAAACAATACCTGCTTGCCAATCGATAAAATCAATCCGGTCTCCTCAGCCAAAGGAATGAACTGCCCCGGATTCACCAACACACCATCCGGCTTGATCCACCGCACCAAAGCCTCGGCACCACACAACCGATCCTTCTTCAAATCCCACTTGGGCTGATAAAACGGTACCAACTGCTCCCGATCCAAAGCCTTGTACAACTCATCTTCCATGGCGATCCGATCAAACGCCTTGATGTGAACCTCCTTGGAAGCAAAACGAAACGTGTTCCGACCCGCCTCCTTGGCCTGATACATGGCCATGTCCGCCAACTTGATCAAGGTCTCCTGATTGCCGGAATCGGTGGGGAAAAGAGCGATCCCCACACTGGCTCCCACATAGACATTTTGCTCTAAGATATGAACCGGTTCACAGACCGTAGCGATCAGTTTCTGCGCCACCTGGGCCACATGATCGGTATTGGCCAGATCCGCCAGAATAATGGTAAACTCATCCCCCCCCAAACGGGCCACGGTATCGCTCTCACGCACACAATCCCGCAAACGCTGACTGATCTGCTTGAGCAGATTATCCCCAGCCGCATGCCCCAAAGTATCGTTGACCCACTTGAAACGATCCAGATCAATGAACATCAAAGCCAACTGCGCCTCCATACGCCTGGCCCGGGCCAGATCCTGGGCAAGACGCTCTTGAAAAAACATCCGGTTGGGAAGCCCGGTCAAAGCATCGTAAAACGCCAACCGTTCCAACTTGTGCTCCACCGCCTTTTGATCGCTGATGTCCAGAAAAATCGCCATGTAATGGGTCAACTCACCAGCGGAATTGCGAATCGCACTGATGGAAACCCACTTGGGAAACACCTCCCCATTCTTGCGCCGGTCCCAGATCTCCCCTTCCCACTGACCGTTGGTCAACAACTGTTGCCACATCTCCCGGTAAAAAGCGTCGTCATGCCGCCCCGACTTGGTGATGGAAGGCGATTTGCCCACCACCTCATCCCGCTGATAACCGGTGATCGATTCGTAAGCCGGATTCACATCCGTGATCATTCCCCCCGCATTGGTGATCAAGATGGCCTCGCCCGCGTGCTCGAACACCTTGCGGGCGAGAATCAGGGTCTCCTCGGCCCGTTTGCGCTCGGTGATGTCGTTGATCACCCCCACAAACATCCGAAAACCACTGACCCGCATCTCGCTGACGAACAACTCCGCCTTGAAGGTGGATTGATCCCGACGCTGACACACCACCTCCCGCCCCTGATCAATGATCTTGCGTTCGCCACTCTCCAGATACCGATCCACATACCCATCATGGGCATCCCGGATTGGATGAGGCATGAGCCGGTTTACATTTTGTCCCATCATCTCCTCCGCGGCGTAACCAAAAGCCCGCTCCGCCGCCGGATTGAAAATATGCACCAGTTTGTTGGCGTCCATCACCACAATGGCATTGCAGGCCGTTTCCACCACGGCACGCACCAAAGCCGCGTCACGCCGCCGCACCTCTTCGCTCTCTCTCAACGCCCGTGTCATCTCTTCGGCCAACAGCACGGCCCGCTCACGACCGGTCATCAACTGCCAGGCAATCAGGGCCAACAACACGCTGGTCAAAAGACCGATCCACACAATCACCTTGGAGCCGCGACCCGCCACCAAAGCCGCCTTGAATCCCGGCAGCACCTGCATCCGCAAGGTCCACAGATGACCCGCCAACCACAAGGACCGCACCCTGGAAAACTCCCCGGCCTCCGGATCCAGCCCGGAATGGACCGAAACCGTGGAAACGGAGGCATCGGAATCAAACAACAAGGAGTCGGCATTCACCTCCTGACCATCGTAGATTTCCAGATCCACCCCTTCCCCGTAGCGGCCCAGAATGCCATCCATCAGATCGTGGACACGAAACGGTGAATAGGCCCAGCCCACCAGATGGGTGCGCCGCTCCTCGGCAGAGGCCAGGGAACGTCCATTGCGGTAAACTGGAACATACAACAAGAAACCGGCTTGCGGTTGTTGACCATCTTCCTGAACCAAGGTGACCTTGCCGGACAAAGCCGACCCACCCGTATCCCGCGCCCGTTCCATGGCGATGCGCCGCACGGACTCGGAGAACATATCGTAACCAAAAGCCCGCAGATTGCGGCCCGCAAACGGTTCCAGGTAAATGGTCGGGGCATAGAAGGGACGTTCTCCATCCGGATGGATGGTGTAATCGGCAAAACCCTCGCCACGAATCGAAGCGATGTGAGCGGCCTTGTCCTCGGGACGCAAAGCCAAAGAAAAACCCACTCCCTGGATTCCCGGATAACGGGCGTCCAGTTGCAAAGCGGCGACATAATCGCGAAACTCACCCCGGTCCACCCACTCCGAGGCGGCGAATACCCCACCCACTCCCAAAAGCAGTTGCTCCTGAGTGGCCATGCGCTGGGTGATACGGGTCACGATCTCCCGAGTCTGATAGTCGAATTCACGTTGGAGATCGGCACGCCACTCGAATGCGGCAGAACGCTGCCACAAGGAGGTCACCGTCAGACCAACGGCCAGCACCAGCCAGGGAAGCAACCTGAAAAAAGAGACCTTCATGCGAATATCCGTTCCCAAACCAAACTCACGCTCATGACTGGCCGCGTCAACCAACCATGACGCTCCCCCTGCCCACACAAAGCCCGCCTTCAGAAAAGGCGCACCGCTCCCTGGCACCCCCTTTTGACCAACCGGCACGGCCCTAAGTGATGCGACTTCAGACAAATTTTAGATTTGCATATTTTGCTCAACATGCAACTTATGAGATTGTACCCATAATCATGACGCGAGCAAGACAAAAAAGCAAAACAGGGGAAAGGGCCAACACGTCAAAATCACACAGAATTATGAACGGTCACACAGACGCTCCAGCCAGCATGCGACCGAGGGCGGCCCCGGGATCGGACTCCTTCATGAACGACTCGCCGATCAGCACCGCGAAGATATCCTGATCCATCAAACGACGCAGATCTTCCGAATCGCGAATTCCGCTTTCCGAGACCACCACCCGCCCGGCTTCCACCCGCCGCGACAGCCGGAAAGTGGTCTCCAGATCGGTAACGAAGCTCTTGAGATTACGGTTATTGATTCCCATCAGCGGGGTACGCAGCTCGTGGGCCGCCTCCAGTTCCGCCTCGTCGTGGACTTCCACCAGCACATCCATGCCCAACTCGAAGGCCGCCGATTCCAACTCCCGTGCCTGGGGAACCTCCAGAACCGCCATGATCAGCAAAATGGCGTCGGCGCCCAAAGAGCGGGACTCCACCACCTGATAGGGATCATCAACAAAATCCTTGCGCAACACCGGCAACCCGACCCGATCCCGGATGCGCGCCACAAACGACCCCTCCCCGAAAAAGAAATCCCGATCCGTCAGACAGGACAGACAGGTGGCCCCGTTCTGGGCATACCCTTGGGCGATGGCCGCCGGATCGAAGGTCAGGCCAGGGGGATGGATGCGACCCTTGGAGGGGGATCCCAGCTTGACTTCGGCGATCACCGCCGGTTTGGCCGCGCCCGCCTGTTTCACCAGAGCCGACGCAAAACCTCGGGGCGGCTCGATGCCCCGACAGGCGGCCAGCAACCCGGACTCGGAAATTCGATGGCGCGCCTCGGCCACCTCTGCTTTTTTCCGGGCCATGATGCGATCAAGAATGGTGGTTCCGGCCATGATCATGCACTGCTCAAAGAGTTGGAAACGTGAATCAACTGGTTCAGACGGTCCAAAGCCGCACCCCGATCCAGGGCGTTGGCGGCCAACGCGATGCCTGCGCCGATGGTCTCGGCCTTGCCCGCCACCTTCAGGGCGGCCCCGGCGTTGAGCAGCACGATGTGACGGCGGGGACCGGTTTCTCCTGCCAGGATGCCACGGGTGATGCCCGCGTTGAAAGCCGCATCCCCTCCCGCCAGATCCTCGGGCCGGGCCAGGGGAATGCCGAACAGTTCCGGATGAATCTCATACCGGTTCACAACACCCTCCGGGGTCCACTCCGCCACATGGGTCAAACCCGTGGTGGTGATTTCGTCCAGACCGTCGAAACCATGCACCACCATGGCGTGACGGGATCCCAGCACCCCCAGGGCGCGGGCCATGGGTTCCACCCAACGGGCGTCGAACACCCCCAGCAGTTGATTCGGCGCACCGGCGGGATTGGTCAACGGACCCAGCAGGTTGAACACCGTGCGATAGCCCAACTCCTGACGGGGCCCCATGGCGTGACGCATGGCCCCATGATGACGGGGCGCAAACAAAAAACCGATTCCCACCTCTTTCAGACACCGCTCCACCGCCGGCGGTTCCAGATCGATTTTCACCCCCAAAGCCAGCAGCAGATCCGCAGAACCGCTTTTCGAGGAGATGGCGCGATTGCCATGTTTGGCCACGGTGACACCGCAGGCCGCCACCACAAAAGCCACGGTGGTGGAGATGTTGAAGGTGCCCAGGCCATCCCCGCCGGTGCCGCAGGTGTCGATCACATCGCCGGTGGCGACCACGCGGGTGGCCTTGTCGCGCATGGTCATGGCGGACCCGGCGATCTCGTCCACAGTCTCTCCCTTGAGACGCAAGGCGGTCAGATAGGCGCCGATCTGGGCCTGGGTCATCTCCCCGGACATGATGCGGTCCATCATCCAGCGCGCTTCGAGTCGCGTCAGATCGCACCCTGTCACCAATCGCCCCAGAATCTCCTTGATCTCCACCAGCCGCCCCCATTCGATCACAATTGAAAAAAAAGCGGGGGTCTGGGGGATTCTTCCCCCAGGGTTTTGACTTTAAAATCTTCTAAAAATATAAAATTTATTTTTTAAAAGACAAAAAGATAAAATCAAAACCCTGGGGAATGAATTCCCCTGCCCCCTTCTTTTTTTTTCAATAGTCAACAACCACGCAGAAAATTGGCCAACAGATCATGACCATGTTCGGTCAAAATCGACTCGGGATGAAACTGCACCCCCTCCACCGGCAAGGTCCGATGGCGCAATCCCATCACCAGACCATCTCCGGTCCAGGCGGTGACCCGCAACGACTCGGGCACCGAATCCCTGGCCACCACCAGCGAATGATAACGGGTGGCCTGAAACGGCATCGGCAAACCGGTGAACACCCCACTGCCGTCATGTTCGATAATCGAGGTCTTGCCATGCATCAAATGGGGCGCCCGCACCACCAAACCACCAAAAGCCTGGCCGATGGCCTGATGTCCCAGACACACCCCCAGAATCGGCACCCGACCCGACAAACGCCGAATCACCTCCAAGGTGATCCCCGCCTGATCCGGATTGCCCGGCCCCGGGGAAATGACCAGTCGATCCGGTGCCATGGCCTCGATTTCCTCGATGGTCAAGGCGTCGTTGCGACACACCCGCACATCCGCCCCCAACTCGCCAAAATACTGGGCCAGATTATAGGTGAAAGAGTCATAATTATCGATCAACAGGAGCATGAAAGCCTCACTCCAAGCCTTGCTGAACCAGATCCACGGCACGCAACACGGCGCGCGCCTTCTCCCGGGTCTCTTCGTACTCGCGCTCAGGCCGGGAGTCGGCGACGATGCCCGCTCCGGCTTGCACATACAGCCGTCCCCCCTTGATCACCGCCGTGCGCAAGGTGATGGCCATATCCATGTTACCGGAAAAAGAGATGTATCCCACCGCCCCCGCGTAAGGCCCACGCCGGGAAACCTCCAACTCGTCGATGATCTCCATGGCGCGGATTTTCGGAGCGCCACTCACGGTCCCGGCGGGAAAAGTGGCCGCCACCAGATCAAAAGCGTCCAGACCCGGCTTGAGCCGCGCCTCCACGTTGGAAACAATGTGCATCACATGGGAATAGCGTTCCACCACAAAACGTTCCGTCACCTTGACCGTGCCGTTCACCGCCACCCGTCCCAGATCGTTGCGCCCCAGATCCACCAGCATGATATGCTCCGCCACCTCCTTGGGATCGGCGAGCAACTCCTGCTCCAAGGCCAGATCCTGGGCGGCATCCGCGCCCCGACGCCGGGTGCCGGCGATGGGACGCACCGTGGCGGTCTCGCCTTCCTGACGGACCAGGATCTCCGGGCTGGAACCCACGATGGAAAAATCCCCCATGCGCAAAAAATAGAGGTAAGGGGAAGGATTGGTGGCCCGCAACGCCCGATACAAGGCGATGGGGGGATGTTCGAAGGGAATCGACAACCGATGGGACAACACCACCTGGAAAATGTCGCCGGCCAGGATGTACTCCTTGGCGCGACGCACCGACTCCTCGTAGGCTTCCCGGGAGGTTTCATGCACGAAATCGGCTTCGGTGACCGGTTGGCCGGGGACACGGGAGGGAGCGCGGGCCAGACCCGCCTTGAGTTTTTCCACCACCGCGTCGATGCGGGCGGTGGCCTGCTGGTACAACCGATCCAGGGAATCTCCCGGCTCCACCAGAACGTTGACCACCACCTTGAGCTTGCCGAACAGGTTGTCGAAGATCAAGGTCAGATCGGTCAACATGAACTGGGCATCGGGACATCCCAGCACGTTGGGATTGTCATCCGGAATGCGCTCGAAACAGCGCACCATGTCATAGGAGAAATAGCCCACCGCCCCCCCGTGGAACCGGGGCAACCCCTCTACGGCCACTGGACGGAAACGACTCATGAACCGCTTGAGGATGGCCATGGGATCCCCCTCCTCCTCGACGCGGGAGCCGTCAACCGGTCGATGGATCTCCACCCGGTTGCCGTGAACCGTGAACAGGGCCATGGGATCCAGACCAATCATGCTGTAGCGGCCCCATTTCTCCCCGCCCTGGACCGATTCCAGCAAAAAGGCGTAAGGCTGGCCATCCGCCACCTTGAGAAAGGCGGAAACCGGAGTATCCAGATCCGCCATGATCTCCCGATAGACCGGAATCAGATTGCCCAGAGTGGCCAGTGTGTGAAACTGCCGCAAGGAAGGTTGAATCATGCCCCTTCATCCATCCCAAAGACCATCGAAAAGGATTCAATTGATCAAATGCGCGCCGGGATCGGCCAGCAAAGCCGGATGGATTCCCAGGCCACGCATGGCCGTACTCCAGCGGTCCACAGCCGGAGCGTCGAACAGCACCGAACGGTTCGGCTCGCTCACCAGCCAGGTGTTGGCCCGCAATTCGGCCTCCAACTGTCCGCTGGCCCAGCCGGAGTAACCCAGAGCCAGAAGAAACCGCCCTCCGGTTTCATCCACCAGATGACGCAGGATATCCGGATTGGTTCCCAGATACAGTCCCTTTTCCACCTCGATATAACCCGGACAAGGCACACTGCGCTCATACAGAATGAAACCCCGATCCAGGGCCACGGGACCGCCCTGATACACCAGGGGATGCTGATCCGTGCGCCGCCAGGACAACCCCAACTGTTGCATGATTTCGTGCATGGAGACGGGATGGGGTTGATTGATCACCAAACCCAAAGCCCCGTCGCTGTTGTGGGAGCAGACGAACAATACCGCCCGCTCAAAATTGGCGTCGCGAAGACCGGGCATGGCAATCAAAAACTTACCGGCCAGACTCCCTTCCTGTCTCATCTGCGCCCATCCCCTTCGATCAGCCACCCTGGGACAACATGATCCGCAACCGCTCGTGAATGCCGTCGAATCCCCCGTTGCTCATCACCACCACCCGGTCGCCGGGGCGCAACCGTTCTTGCAGATGGGCCACGGTTTCCGCCGCCCCATCCACCACCATGGCCCTGGGTTCGTGACCCGACAAGGGACGGGCCCGATTGATGGTTTCCACCACCGCCTCCACGTCCAGAAGATCGTCGGCAGCCAGTCCACGGGCCGCCGGACGGGCCAGCACCACCCGATCCGCCGCCGCCAGGGCCGGGGCCAGACGATCCTGATGGATCCGCCGCCGCATGGTGTTGGAACGGGGTTCCAGGATCACCCAGATCCGGGCCTCGCCCACACTGGCGCGCAATCCCCGCAAGGTGGTATCGATGGCCGTGGGGTGGTGGGCGAAATCATCATAAACCGCCACACCCCGGATTTCAAAGCGCAGTTGCAACCGACGGGCCACACCGCGAAAAGCGGCCAGTCCATCCCGGACCCGCAAGGGATCCATGCCGTGGGACAGGGCCGCAGCCGCCACCGCCAGACCGTTCATCACATTGTGCCGCCCGGTGGCATTCCAGGTGACAGTGAACAGCGGTCGTCCCTCCCGCAACAGGGTCCAGACCCGCCCGTCCTCTTGATCCAGATGGGCGGAAAACGGATGGGGAGCCTCCAGGCCATACCGGATCACCCGGGAGTGGGCATGGGAAAGCAAGGCTTCGATCTCCGGATCGTCCCCGTTGGCCAGGATCAGTCCGGAAGCCGGCACGGTGCGCAGCAACAGCCGGAACTGCACCCGGATGGATTCCAGATCCGGATAGATATCCGCGTGATCGTATTCCAGATTGTGCAAAATCAGGGTGCGGGGACGATAGTGCAGAAACTTGGGTCGCTTGTCGAAAAAGGCGGTATCGTATTCGTCCCCCTCGATCACCACCCAGGGGCCTTGCGGCGCCCGGGCACCGAGACCAAAATCCAGAGGAATGCCCCCGATCAAAAATCCCGCCCCCCAACCCGCCTCTTCCCACACCCGGGCCATGAGGCTGGTGGTGGTGGTCTTGCCATGGGTGCCGGTTACCACCACCGGATGACGCCCCTGCAACACATGCTGAAACAGCCATTCGGGTCCGGAAACAAAGGGGATGTCCGAATCCATCAACGCTTCCAGCTCCGGATTGCCCCGGGAGATGGCATTGCCCACCACCACCAGATCCGGAACCGGATGCAAATTTTCCGGACGAAATCCCTCCGCCACCGGGATGGCCCGTTCGGCCAGAAAATCGCTCATGGGAGGATAGACCCCGGCGTCGGATCCGGTGACCCGCCAGCCGCTCTCCTGGGCCAACGCGGCGATGCCAGCCATGGCCGTGCCGCAGACACCAATGATGTGAAGATGCTTGACCATGCTCATTCCCAGACCAAGGAGTTTCTTTCATCGGGATGCGCCCAACGCAACAAGGCGCGAAAATGTTCCCAGTCGAAACCGGAACCCGGATCCCATTTGCGATCCGGAGCGATATCCCGATGACCGACGATCCGCTCCGGAGTCAGGGCGGGCAGTTCGTCCATCAAGGTGCGGGCCAATCCGGCCAGACGGCTGTACTGCTCGGGGGTGAACTCTCCGTGTTCCACCCCTTCCAGCTCCACCCCCACGGAATAATCGTTGCAGGACTCCCGTCCCAGCCAGTTGCTTTTGCCCGCGTGCCAAGCCCGTTTGGCCACCGGCACATACTGGGTCAACGCCCCGGTGCGCTCGATGAGAAAATGGGCCGATACCCGCAATCCCGCCAACTGACGAAAATACGGATGGGCATCCAGATCCAGCCGACCCAAAAACAGATCATCCACAAACGGACCGCCGAAGGCTCCGGGGGGAAGGCTGATGGCATGCACCACCAACAGATCCACCGGCCCCCCCTCGGGCCGATCATCCGCATGAGGGGATGGAAGATACCGCACGGTCCGCCGGACGGTCAGCGCACGTTCTCCACAGAGACCACTTCCGGAATGCGCTGCTTCATGATGCGCTCGATGCCCCCTTTCAGGGTCATGATGGCGCCGGGACAGGTGCCGCAGGCGCCCCGCAGACGCACATGCACCACATTGTCCGGTGTGACCTCCACCAGTTCCACATCCCCGCCATCCCGTTGCAGCATGGGACGAATCTCTTCCAGAACCTTTTGCACCTGCTCCAGCATAGTCGTGTTCTCCAATCCTGGGTGTATCCAAATGGATTTCGGGTTGAACGGTCCGCCCCGGAACTACCGACGGGGTGGCTTGGGTGAGTCCCTGTCGGATGACTCCCGGCTGGGACGGTCTCCGGTTTGGGGAGGATTCAGGGTCAGGGCTTCCAGGGTCAAACGTCCCATGGCGTGCAACAGGCGAAACCCGGAATTCACCATGCCGAACCGGCTTTTGGCCAGTTCGGTCTCGGCGGAAAAGGCCTCGTTGCGGGCATCCAGCAGATCCAGGGCCGTGCGGGTGCCGACACGATACTCCCGATCCACGCCGTCCAAGGCGTCATCGGCGGCCTTCAGGGCGGTTTCCAGGGCCACATCGGCGGCCCGGGCGCTGTGCAGATCCAACGCCGCCGCTTCCACCTCCCGGGTGATCTGGAGTCGCAACCGTTCCACCTCGGCGGCCTGGGCCTCCTGACGGGCCAGGGCTTCGGCGGTTTGGGATACCACCATGCCACCGGCGTAGATCGGTACCGTCACCCCCAGATCCACGGCGTATTTGTTCACCGGATCGATGGTATTGGAGATCTCCTCGCCCCAGTTGCGGCTCGCCTTGGCGGAAAGGGCCACCGATGGCATGTGACCGGCCCGTTTCAAATCCACCTCATCCTCGGCGACTTTCAGACGCAAGATGGCAGCCACCAGATCGGGACGCTCCGCAGCCCGGGTTTGCAGTTCGGAACGGGGCAGGTCATCCAGTTTGTCGCGGAATCCCGGCAAGTGCAATCCTTCCGGCACCGGGCCGCCGGTCACCTCCTGAAAACGGGCCCGGGCCACCGCCAGGGTGTTTTCGGAGCGCACCAGATTGGCCTCGGCGCTGGCCAGACGGGATTCCGCCTGACTCACATCGGTGCGGGTGATCTCCCCCACCTTGAAACGGGAACGGGTCGCCTCCAGATGATGTTTCAGCAACTCCCGATTGTTCTTGGCCAGCCGGACCACCTCGGAGGCCTGCAACACCTCCACCGCCGTGGAGGCCGCCTCAAGAAAAACCGCCTGAATGGCCGCCTGGGCATCCTGCTCCACCGAGGCGATATAGGGTTTGGTCTGACGGAAGCCCACCAGCGCCTTTTGATTGAACAGGGACTGGGTCAGGGAGAGTCCCACCACTGCCGGATCGGTGCTGCTGCTGCCGCCACCACTCCATTCGAGACGACTGTGACCCCGGGAGGCGTTGAGGTCGAGGGTAGGCATGAGCAGGGCGCGACTTTGGGGCAGACGCTCCAAAGCGGCCTTGAGTTGGGCGGCGGCGGCGATGATTTTGGGATTTTTCTGCAACGCCGCCTCCATGGAGGCCACAAACGGATCGGTCGCCCCGGAACCGGCCAATGCCGCTCCGGTCAGTCCGATCATCGCCACGCCGATCCCGAAAAGACGCTTGATCACGGCAAACACGCCTGCACCCCTTTGCAAAATGTGGATACGATCCCCATGTTGTTCCCGCCATGTGACCATGAGCGAGCAAACATAGGGCGATTGCGGTTCAAATGTCCAGATGATCCTTTGCGAACGGGGCTTTTTCCTGAATGAAACGAAACCGTTCGGCGGGTCTTTTGCCCATCAGGCGATCGAAGGTGTCATCGGTGGAGACCGGATCATCCACCACCACCTTGAGCATGTGACGGGTCTGGGGAGACATGGTGGTCTCCCGCAACTGAGCCGGATCCATCTCCCCCAACCCCTTGAAACGGGAGATTTCCACCTTGGCGTTGGCGCGTTTTTTCAGGATCGCGGCGATCACCACCTGTTTGGCCGCATCGTCGAGGGCATAACGGGTCTCGGCCCCGGTGGTGATCCGGTACAAGGGGGGCTGGGCCAGAAACAACCGGCCCGCCTGGATCAACGGGGCCATGTGACGGTAAAAAAAGGTCAACAGCAAACTGGCGATGTGGGCCCCATCCACGTCGGCGTCGGTCATGATGACCACACGGCCATAACGCACCTTGTCCAGGGTGAAGGCCCGACCATGATCGGCGCCGATGGCGGTGATCAGGTTTTTGATTTCGGCGTTGGCCTCGAATTTTTCCAGGTTGGCCTGCTCCACGTTGAGAATTTTGCCCCGCAACGGCAGCACCGCCTGGGTATTGCGATCCCGGGCCTGCTTGGCGGATCCTCCCGCCGAATCCCCTTCGACGATAAACAGTTCCGTGGCGCTGGTATCCGAAGAGATGCAATCCGTCAACTTGCCCGGCAAAGTCAGGCGGGTGGTGGCGCTCTTGCGGGTGACCCGGGATTGATTCTTTTTGCGGTTGAACCGCTCCCGGGACCGTTCGATGGCCAACTCCACCAGTCGGGTGGCCCGTTCCGGAGCACCATGCAACCAATGGTCCAGGTTGTCCTTGATGATCGCCTCGACCTTGCGGGCCACGCCGGCGTTGGTGAGCCGGTCCTTGGTCTGACCCGCGAACTCGGGGTTGGAAACGAACAACGACAACACCCCGTTCAAACCGTCCAGCACATCCTCGGGGGCCAGTTCCAGCCCTTTGGGCACCAGATTGCGCGCCTCGGCGAACTCCCGCACCCCCTTGATCAGGGCCGCCCGCAGTCCGGCCTCGTGTACCCCTCCCTCCCGGGTGGGAATGGTGTTGCAGTAAAACAGGGTCGAACCCCGCTCCTCGGCGGTCCAGACCATGGCCCATTCCAGACGACCCTTGCCGTCGTCGCCGAACCGCTCCACCAGACCGGCGAACGGCTCCGCGATCACCCGCTGCTCACCCGGCACCATCTCCCGCACAAAATCCCGCACTCCGTCGGGATACAGGAAAGTCTGATCGGCATTCTGCGTCTCGTCCCGCAAAACGACCGTCAGACCCCGATTGAGATAGGCCTTGGCGCGACACATCTCCACCAAACGTTGGGGATCGAAGCGGGTCTGGGGAAAAATGTCGCCATCGGGGGCAAAGGTCACCAGGGTGCCGTGACGGCGGGTGGCCTCCAGACGTTCCAGGGGACAGGCGGTGCGACCCCGTTCGTAGCGTTGCCGCCAGCGGAAGCCATCCCGTTCTACCACCACCTCGGTCCAGGCGGACAGGGCGTTGACCACCGACACCCCCACCCCGTTGAGACCGCCAGCGGTTTCGTAAGCCTGATCGTTGAATTTTCCGCCGGCGTGCAGGGTGGTCATGATGACCTCCAACGCCGACTTGTCCGGATAACGGGGCAAGGGATCCACCGGAATGCCCCGGCCATTGTCCCACACCGCCACCGCCCCATCCTTGCGCAGGGTCACCTGCACACGGTTGGCGTGACCCGAGGAGGCCTCATCCGTGGCATTGTCCAGGAGTTCCACCACGAGGTGGTGCAAGGCCTGTTCGTCGGTGCCGCCGATATACATGCCCGGCCGCCGACGCACGCCTTCCAGCCCTTCCAGGACCTCGATCTGGGATGCGTTGTAACTCATGCTTGAATGGTGCCCTCTCGCCCGTGGGAAAGATGTCCCCAAGGAGGGGGGAGAAAGTCATCCGGCTTCTTTGAAGAAGGGAACTACTTGTGACGGTAAGAGATGCGCCCCTTGGTGAGATCATAGGGGGTCAGTTGTACCGTCACCTTGTCGCCCGGCAGGATACGGATATAGTGCTTTCTCATGCGTCCGGAGATGTGGCACAACAGCTTGTGCTGATTCTCCAGCTCCACGCGGAACATGGCGTTGGGAAGGTTTTCCATGACCGTTCCCTCCATTTCTATGACATCTTCCTTACTCAATATTCATCACTCCCAAGACGGGTCCGAACAAATTGGAAGCGGACCACTGTGAAGCAAGCCAAACCCATTGTCAAGCCCGATTGTCGGGCACCGCTGCCAAGCCACCATTCCCGCCTGGGGATGAGATCACTTCATCAAGCGGCCGGCATGGGGCAGGAACTCCCGGGTGAAGGCATTGGCGGGAAACTCCCGACTCTCCGCCCGACCCACCCGCCAGGACGAACGATAGGCCTGATTCATGCCGCTGGCGGTCTCCATGAGCATGGGCAGCAAATGATCCCCATCCGACTCCTGGGCTTCCCGGTACTGGATGGTCTTGAGAGCGAAACCACCGGCGTCGAACTGGGACAACTCCAGAGGCATCAGACTCTTTTTGTCCACCTTGAGTTCCAATCGGGCGTAGGGACTGCTCTCGAAACGGGGCTTGAGGGAAAGAGTCCACACCGACTCCTCCTCTTTGGCCAGGGTGGGGAGATATTCTTCGGAAAAATTCCCGATCAGAAAATCCGCATTGTTGAACACCCCACCCACCATGGAGAGCATCAGGTTGGTCTTGCGGGTTTCCAATTCACCGGGCATGTGCAGCCACACTTCGTCGCCTACCCGGAGTACCGCCCGTCCCCGCAACTCATCCGGGGAGACCACCATCGCCAAAGCCCGACGACCGCTGGCCTGGGCGCAATACAAGGTCACGGTACGCTGACGGGTGTTGGGCAAATTGAAGGTAATCCGGTTGAACGTTTCGTAGGAGGGGGAGTGCATCTTGCGATCCACGGCGCGCAGAATCTCTTCGGCATTCATGCCCCAGGCCGTGGATAACACAGACCACACCATCACCGCCACGAGACCGCCTAACCACCGTCTCACGCTCCGCCCGGAGCCAAGCATCCAGGGTTCACGGGGAAAAAAGTGCATTGCAACCATGGTGTCACCGTCCAACCGATGTTAATGTACCCCAAAATTTTCTCAAACCCTTTCACCGAAACCAGCCCAAGCATGATCGACCTCACTCCCCATGCCCAAATCCACGACCACTCCCTCTGGCCATGGCTGTTGGCTCTCCTGGTCACAGGCGTCACCGTCTGGCTGGTTTATGATTTCCTGATTGCGCCGATCTGGAAAAAACGCCACATCCTGGCATCCATTCCCTACTGTCCATCCCTGCTGCTGCCCCAACTGCCCGCGGAACTCGACAAGGTGATCCTGGTGCCCAGCCACAAGCTGATGCACATGAATTATCGGGTCAACCTGTTTCGGCTCACCTGCTCGTGCATGCGTTTCCGCCGCATCAGACGGTTCTATCCGGCCAACGACATCCGCCGTTTGTGCCGCCATCTGCGCAAAGAGCTGCTCACGCACAGCTGCGCCCAACAACTGGACGAACTAACCCGAGGGGTGATCGCCTCCCGGCTGCGGGATGGCTGCTACACCCGCGAAAGCCTGTCCACATCGGAAATGGTCGTCGGGTTTCACCCCCGCAGCACCATCATCCGGATCTACACCTACCGCAAAAGCCAGGATGACCTGCCCATCGGCCCCTACACCGGCCCGGTGGACAAGTTCACCTACAACCACCGGCAGGATCTCTGGATCTACGGCGAACCGCCCCCCAACAGCGAAGAGATTCTCTCGGTGGTGGAAACCCTCATGACCGCCTGCCGGGCGCGCTATCCCCATCCCAACAAGCTGCCCCAGTCCAAGGGGGAGACCCTCTCCATGCCCATCCCCGAAACCGAGGCCACCCAGGCGGCCCATGCCCGTCGGGAACGGATCCTGGCCGCCCGAAGATCCACCACGCCGCTGCAATGAATCCTGCAACGAAAAAAGGCAACCGCTTTTCTTGATCGGTTAATACATACGCCCGGCGATCTTGCCGCGACGCAAGGTCCACCCTCTGCCCAACTGCCGTTCGGTCACCGTGGCCCGGGCCGGGGTCTGGGCATCGACACTGTCCAGCCAAGCCAGCCAGTCCGCCCGGGTGGCGACAAAAAAGGTTCCCACACGGCTCATCGCCTCCGGGGAACGGGATCCTTGCGATCCGTGAATCATGACGTTTGACTCCTTTAGCAACACGTGAAGGCCCAAGACCATCCATTCCTGACAAACCGAGTCTAGCAATACTCATACCATGATTTCTTTGACCGTAATCGTGAAATTCGTTAATCCAACCCATCAAAAAAATCCATGGAAAAGATCCGAATTTTGATTGCCGCTCACAGGGATTCGCTTATAATGGTACCCTTATTCACCAACAACTTTTCTTCCATGGAGGAAGGTATGGCCGTCTCGAAACAACCCGCCGCCAAACCCGCTGCCGCCAAGCCCCCAGCGGCCAAGCCCGCCGCCAAGCCCGCCGCCAAACCGGCCGCGGCCAAACCCTCAGCCGCCCCCAGAGGCGCGGCCAAGGGACGCTGACCTTCGGTCACGGCTCCCGGACCAGCCCTTTCAGTTCTTAAGTAGAACCCGTTTTGCCAAAGCCTTCGGGATTCCCGAAGGCTTTTTTTCATTCAGGATCTCTCCCCGGCCATGCGCTCCACCGCTCCGGCCACCATGGCCAGGATCAACGGCTCATACGACCACCCGGCCATGGCCGCCATGCGCGGAAAACCCGACAGCTCCGGATGCAATCCGGCCAGCGGGTTGATCTCCAGAAAACAGGGCATGCCCGCCCCGTCGGAACGAAAATCCAGACGCCCCGCATCCCGACATCCCAACAACCGATAGATGGCCAATCCCTGCTCCAGGGCCAACAACGCCTCGGCGTCATCCACCAACCGATAGGCCACCCGACTGCCGCTGCACTCCTTGTTCGCAAACGAATAGATCCCGGCGTCATCCCGGGTGGCGAAGACGATCTCGGCCACCAACGCCAGACGGATGGTCTCGGCGTTCCCCACGATGGCCACCGTGAACTCCCGACCCGGCAAATACGGCTCCACCAGCACCGGCTGGGCGAAACGGTGACGCAACTCCCAAAAGACCGCTTCCAGCCTGTGCCGGCTCTCGACCCGGGAACGGGCCGAACACCCCTTGCCGCTCCCTTCGGCCACGGGTTTCAAAAACATCGGATAGGAAAAAACCACGGAGTCCAGATCCTCATGCCGATCCAGCACCGCGAACGGAGCCGTGGACAGTCCCGCGTCCCGCACCACCCGTTTGCACATCCCCTTGTCCAGGGAGAGGGCCAAAGTCAACGGGTCGGAAAAAAGGTAGGGGATCCCATACGCTTCCAGCAGCCCCGGAACCTGGGCCTCCCGACTGCGCCCCCGCACCCCCTCGGCGATGTTGAACACCAGATCCCAACGTCTTCCCGCCACCAGAGCCGACGCCAACGCCCGGATATGGCCGATGCGCTCCACCCGATGCCCTCCGCTCTCCAGGGCCGCCACCAACGCCGCCACGGTTTCCGGACGATCGAACTCCGCCAGATGCTCCTCGTCCAGCCCTGAGTCCCGATAATCATCCCGCAGATCATACACCAAACCGATTTGCACCCTTCAATGACTCCTTTTTCCCTCGGGAGGATCCGGATAACGGTAAATCCCACCCAAATGACTCTTCAGCAACACCCCTTCGGCGTCCCGTCCCACCAGGGTGACCGGTCCCACCGGAATCTTGCCTCCGCCCCCAGGGGCATCGATCACGTAACGGGGCACCGCGTAGCCGCTCAAGTGCCCCACCAGTCCTTCCATCAGCCGGATCCCCTGCTCCACCGGAACCCGGAAATGGCCGGAACCGGGAATCGGATCACACTGATACAGATAATAAGGCCGCACCCGGTTGCGCAACAAGCCACGCATCAAGGCCCGCAGGGTTTCCAGGGAGTCGTTGATCCCGGCCAGCAGCACGGTCTGCCCCGCCAGCATGATGCCCGCATCCGCCAGACGAGCCAGGGCCACCCCAGCCTCCGGGGTCAACTCGGCGGGATGGGTGGCATGGAGGCTCACCGCCAGGGGATGATGCCGCTTCAGCATGGCCACCAGCTTGCGAGTCACCCGCATGGGCAACACCAGGGGCATGCGGGTGCCGAGGCGCAGCAGTTCCACATGGGGAATGGCCCGCAGACGGGTCAACAGGGTATCGAGTTTCCGGGTGGACAGCATCAGGGGATCACCGCCGGAAACCAGCACGTCCCGGATCTCCGGATGGGCCGCGACATAGGCGATGGCCTGATCCCAATGACCCTCGGGATGGATCCGCCCTCCCACCAGACGGGAACGGGTACAGTAGCGGCAATAGGTGGCGCACACCCCGGTGGCCAGAATCACCACCCGATCCGTGTAGCGTCGGATCACCCCGGGAGCCACCGTATCCCGGACCTCGTCCAGGGGATCCTCCGACTCTCCCGCCGAGCGCACGAGTTCATCCACCACCGGCAGCAGGGTACGGCGCAACGGATCCAAGCAATCATCCGGATCCATCAGCGCCGCATAATAGGGAGTCACCGCCACCGGCAATCCCCCCTCCCGACGTTCCCATCCCTGCCGCTCCGGATCGGAAAGGTTCAACACCCGCGCCAAGGCGGGAAGATCCCGCAACCGGTGTCGCACCTGCCAGCGCCAGTCCGACCACCGGGCCGCGTCCGCCTCCGGAAAAAACCGACGACGAAACGCCTCACGCCCTCTTTCCGCCAATCCGTCGGACACGCCACATCTCCCCCAACCCAGGCCAACCTTGACAACAGGATGGTGAAAAGTTTAATTAAAACCCGACCTGATCGGCAAGGATGCGCCTGTGTTCCCTCCAATCCGTGCGAAATCCAAGGAATCCCCATGCCCCAGCCCCTCTCCCGACCGACGCCCTTGTCGCGCCAGCTCCTTTTTGCCCTGATCGCCGCCATCGGCACCGTGGCCCTGGGCAGCGTGGCCCTCAACCGGGGAGAGTCGGTCAACGCCACCTGGCTGGTGATCGCCGCCTTGTGCATCTATACCCTCTCTTACCGCTTCTATGCCCTGTTCCTCGAACAGACCGTACTCACCCTCGATCCATCCCGGCCCACCCCGGCGATCCGCTACAACGACAACAAGGATTTTGTCCCCACCAACCGCATCGTGCTGTATGGCCATCACTTCGCGGCCATCGCCGGGGCCGGTCCCCTGGTGGGTCCGGTGCTGGCGGCCCAAATGGGCTATCTGCCGGGTCTGTTGTGGATCCTGGTGGGGGTGGTGCTGGCGGGAGCGGTGCAGGACTTTTTGATTCTGTCGTTTTCCATGCGTCGCGGGGGACGCTCCCTCGGGGAGATCATCCGCTCGGAGATGGGAGCCATCCCCGGCAGCGTGGCCATGATCGGCATCTTCGGCATCATGACCATTCTGCTGGCGGTCTTGAGCCTGATCGTGGTCAAGGCCATGGCGGAAAGCCCCTGGTCGGTGTTCACCGTGGTCATGACCATCCCCATCGCCTTGTTCATGGGGATCTACATGAAAAAACTCCGGCCAGGACACGTGGCGGAAATCTCCGTCATCGGCGCGGTGTTGCTGATCGTGTCCATCATCGGCGGAGGGCATGTGGCCACCCATCCGACCCTTGGCCCCCTCTTCACCCTCACCGGACCCCAGGTGACCGCCGGATTGATCGCCTATGGGGCACTGGCCTCGATCCTGCCGGTGTGGATGATGCTCTGTCCCCGGGATTACCTCTCCACCTTCTTGAAAATCGGCACCATCGTCCTGCTGGCCATCTGCGTCTTCGTGGCCGCGCCTGCGCTCAAGATGCCCGCCACCACCGTGTTCATCAACGGCACCGGACCGGTGTGGAGCGGAGAACTGTTTCCGTTTCTGTTCATCACCATCGCCTGTGGCGCCTGCTCCGGATTCCACTCCCTGATCGCCTCCGGCACCACCCCGAAAATGATCGCCAGCGAAGGCGATGCCCGTTTCATCGGCTACGGAGGCATGCTGATGGAGTCCTTCGTGGCCATTATGGCCCTGTGCGCCGCCTCCATCCTGGAACCCGGCGTCTACTTCGCCATGAACGCCCCGGCGGCGGTACTCGGAACCACCCTCGAAGGCGCGGTCACGATCATCCGCGAATGGGGCTTCGTGGTCACCCCGGAGATGATCACCCAACTCACCCGCGACGTGGGCGAACACTCCCTGCTCTCCCGCACCGGCGGCGCCCCCACCCTGGCGGTGGGCATGGCCCACCTGCTGTCGGTGTTCGGCGGCACGGCCTGGATGGGCTTCTGGTATCACTTCGCCATCCTGTTCGAGGCCCTCTTCATCCTCACCGCCGTGGATACCGGCACCCGGGCCTGTCGTTTCATGGTCCAGGACATGTTCGGCGTGGTTTTCAAACCCCTGGCCCGCACCTCCTCGTGGCTTTCCAGCGTGGTGGCCACCGCCATCGTGGTCAGCGCCTGGGGCTATATCCTCTATCAAGGGGTGATCGATCCTTTCGGCGGCATCAACAGCCTGTGGCCCCTGTTCGGTATCTCCAACCAGATGCTCGCCGGCTGCGCCATGATCCTGGCCACGGTGATCCTCTTCAAACTCAAACGTCACAAACTGGCCTGGGTGACCATTCTCCCCGCCATCTGGCTGATCGTCTCCACCATGACCGCCAGCTTCCAGAAAATCTTTTCCGCCAACACCAAAATCGGCTTTCTGGCCCACGCGGACAAATATCAACAAGCCCTGGACAAAGGAACCATCCTCGCTCCGGCCAAAACCCTCGAACAGGTGGCCCGGGTAGTGGCCAACGATCGCCTGGACGCGATTCTGGCCCTGTTCTTCATGAGCATTGTCCTCATTCTGCTGATCTTCGGAGTGCGGGCCTGTCTCCAGGCCCTGCACAACCCGCTGGTCACCGCCCGGGAGGACGAACCGCCATCCGGGGTGTGCAATCCCATCACCCGCTGCTGTTGACGCGGCCCAGGCTTCGGGCTAGACTGAAAACAGGCATGGCACCAATGGCACCACAACCACGAGGTCCACGTTGCATAAACTCCGCATCGATCAAGCCGTCATCGCCGATCTGGTGACCGAAGGGGCGCGTGTACTCGATTTGGGGTGCGGAGACGGCTTGCTGCTCGACCACCTGATCCGCCGCAAACACGCCCGGGGCTTCGGGGTGGAAATCTCCCACGAAGGGGTCCACGCCTGCATCGCCCATGGTCTGCCGGTCTATCAGGGGGACATCGACCAGGGGTTGAGCGATCATCACGACGACTCCTTCGATTACGTCATCCTCTCCCACACCCTTCAGGCGGTCCACCGGCCCGAATACGTGCTGAAGGAAATGCTCCGAGTCGGCAAAAAGATCATCGTCTCCTTTCCCAATTTCGGCTACTGGCGGGTACGCTTCAGCCTGCTGCTCTACGGACGCATGCCCCGCACCCGGCTGCTGCCCTACCGCTGGCACGACACCCCCTATATCCATCTGTGCACCATCCTGGACTTCGAGGATCTGTGCGCCGAACTCGACATTCGCATCCTGCGACGCATTCCGCTTTCCGCTGACAAACATCCGGCGCACCGCACCATTCTGCATCCCCTGTCCCAATGGCTCGTCCCCGGAACCACCGCCAATCTGCTCGCTCCGGTGGTGGTCTTTCTGCTCGAAAGGAACACCCGATGAGACCCCTTGTGGAACCAATCCTCTCCGACGAACTGATCCAGGGCCGCATCGACGCCCTGGCCCAGGAGATGGCCCCGGCGCTGCGGGACGACGTGGTCATGGTCACCTTGATGACCGGAGCGTTCCTGTTCGGGGCGGATCTGGCCCGCGCCCTCTCCCGGATCGGACGCCCCCTGACCCTCGATTTCATGGTGCTGTCGTCGTATGGCGCCGGAACGGAAACTTCCGGCCAGATCAACACCCGTCTGGATGTGCGGGAAAATCTCTCCGGTCGTCAGGTGCTGCTGGTGGATGACATCCTCGACAGCGGTCACACCCTGCAAATGGCCATCGCCCACCTCAAGGGAAAAGGGGCCGACTCCATCCTCACCTGCGTGCTGCTGGACAAACCCGCCCGTCGCCGGGTGCCGGTCCAGGCCGACTTCGTGGGCTTCGAGATTCCGAATGTGTTCGTGGTGGGTTTCGGCATCGATTACAACCAGATGTTCCGGGAGTTGCCCTACGTGGGCCATGTGCGCACCCCATGAGCAAACCCATCGTCTGCCGCGCCCTGCTGTTCGATCTGGACGGCACTCTGGTGGATTCCGCTCCGGACCTGTGGCGAGCCATGAACCATGTCCTGGCCCTGCGGCAACACCCTCCCCTGCCCCTGGAGCGGGTACGCCATCTGGTGGGCCACGGCGCCCGCGCCCTGCTGGCCCGGGGACTGTTCGACGAAAACACCGACCCTCCCGCCGACGATCCCCTCTTCGAGCAGGCGGTCACCGCCTTTCTGGATTACTACCGGGATCATCTCACCGATCACTCCCGCCCGTTTCCCGCGGTGATCCCGGTGCTCCAATCCCTGGCTGACCAGGGTTACGCCATGGCGGTGGTCACCAACAAGCCGGAACACCTCGCCCGGGCCATGCTGGAACAACTGGATCTGGACCGATTCTTCTCCGTGGTCATCGGCGGCGAGACCCTGCCCCGACGCAAACCCGATCCCCTGCCGATACAACACGCCCTGGCGCAACTCGACATTCCGGCCACGCTCGGGGTGATGATCGGCGATTCGGAAACCGATCTCCAGGCCGCCCGCAACGCCCAGATCCCGGTCATTCTGTACGCCCATGGCTACAACCGTGGGCAGCACGTACGCGCACTCCATCCGGACCGCGTCATGGACCACTTCGGCCAACTGCCGGAGTTTCTTCATTTATCCAGGGAAACAAGGATTGGATCACCATGTCACAACTGAAACTCGGCATCCCCAAGGGAAGCCTGGAACAAGCCACCATCGAACTGTTCTCCCAGGCGGGCTGGCGCATTTCCCCCAGTTCACGCAACTATTTTCCCAGCATCGATGATCCGGAGATCGTCTGCTCGCTGGTCCGTCCCCAGGAGATGGCCCGCTACGTAGCCGACGGCACCTTGGACATGGGCCTGACCGGCCTGGACTGGATCCTCGAATGGGAGTGCGAAGATAAAGTCGCGCAAATCGGCGCCCTGGAATACTCCAAAAGCTCCAACCGTCCCTGTCGCTGGGTGCTGGTGACCCGTCAGGACTCCCCGATCCAAACCCTTGCGGATCTCCAGGGCAAACGGGTGGCCACGGAACTGGAACAGTTCACCCGTCGTCATCTGTCCCAGTTGGGCATTCAGGCCGAAGTGATCTTCTCCTGGGGAGCCACGGAGGCCAAAGTGGTGGAAGGACTGGTGGACGCGGCGGTGGAGATCACCGAAACCGGTTCCACCATCAAGGCCCACGGCCTGCGCATCGTGGCGGATCTACTGGAAACCCGCACCATGATCATCGCCAATCACGACGCGGTGCGGGATGCGTGGAAAAAAAACAAGATCGATCAGATCACCCTGCTGTTGAACGCCGCCCTGACCGCCCGTCACAAGGCGATCCTCAAAATGAACGTCCCGGTGGCCCGTTCCGCCGAGGTGCTGGCCCTGTTGCCCAGCCTGCAATCCCCGACCATCAACACCTTGTCCGATCCGGCTTGGCAGGCGGTGGAGACCGTGGTGGACCGCTCCGAGGTTCGCGACCTGATTTGGCGATTGAAACAGGCCGGAGCCGTCGGCATCCTGGAATTTGACCTCAAGAAAGTGGTATGATGGATCCGACTGTTCCATTCCACACCCAACCGAGGAGTTACTGCATGCCGCTTACCGAGACGTGGACCGGTGATCTTCCCTGGATGGCCCTGCTTCTGGGGCTGACAAGCATGGTGACACTCTTGCTGGTCGCCCTTTTTCCGGCCGCCCGTCCGGTGCGTGCCCTTGTTCCAATCCCGGTCCGCTCCCGCGAGGGGCAACAACGCGCAGCCATGGTCCACAACCAACGCCGGCGCCTGTTCAACGACTGACGCACATCAGGTCAAGCCTGACATTTTAAATTTTGAAAGGGGTTTAAATCATGGAAGTGAAAATTGAAGGACGCCAGGTTGACATCGGAGACGAGTTGCGGGATCGCATCCAAAAGCAGTTCGACAACCTCGATCAACGCTTCGGACCCTTGACCCACGGTCGCATCTCCGTGGAACGCAAGGCCCACAACAACGAGCAACGCGCCTCGGTCAAAACCGTGGTCAACGTGGCGGGCAAAACCATCTCCGCCGCCAAAGAGGCCTCCACGGTGATCGGAGCGGTCAACGAGACCCTCGATACCCTCACCGAAGAACTGCTGACCCACGCGGAAAAAAGCAAAAAGAGTCACCGGTAACGGCTGCTCCTCGACCCTGCCTGGCGAGCAATCTGATCAGGCGGGGTCGAAACGCTCCTTGCCGGATTTCCGGCCCGTTCCACCCCCCGCACCACATCCCCCACCCAATCCGCTTGACGCGCCACTCTGTTTGTTTCCGACCGGATCCCACGGACCTCCAGGCCAATCATGGCCAACCTCTATCCTCAAAGCGTCGGATGGCTCAACACGATCGCCTCGTCCCGCGCCCACTCCTGCAACAGCACCAGACAGGTATCGAAATCATAATCCATCAACGCCTTGCGCATGGCCCCGATCCGCTCCTTGCGGACCATGCCCGGCGCCAAAGGCAGCATCTGCTCCACCACCGTATCCACAGAGGAGTCGAACGCGCACAACAAGGACTCGACCTGCCGCATCAAAGGCGCCAAACCCGCCGGAGCCGGGGCCAAGTCGTCATCATCCCCAGTCGCTTCCGCCCCTGACACCGCCAACTCCGCCTGTTGCAAACCGGTCAAGACTCCCGCCACAATCCGTTGCAGCTCTCTGGCGGTCTCCCCCAGAAGATCCCCCAGCCTGTCCAGTCTCTCCTCCTCCTTGGCCCGCAGTTCGATCCGCTTGGCCAAAGCCGACAAACTCTGGGCACCGATCAAGGCCGCAACCCCTTTCAGGGTGTGGGCGGTACGTTCCAGACCCGCCGGATCACCCCCGGCCATCTGCTGCTCCATTCTCACACAGGCATCCCGCTGATTGCGCACAAATTTGGACAACACGCTCCGATAGATCGCCTCTTTGCCCCCCACATTGTGCAACCCGGTCACCACATCCACCCCGACACCAAAATCCCCGGGCCGGGTCTGCTGCCCCCCCGGCGTATTCTCTTCAACCGGTTCCCCATCCACCCCAAAAAGACGGTCCGCCTCGATCCGGGCAAAATCCACCCGTGACTCCAGCACGTGCAACAGATTGCCGGCAGTATGATGGATGGCGCTCACCCATTCGTGTTGCCGGGGCGTCAACCCGCTTTGCAAACACTCCCAGGCCAATCCGAGGAGCGCGTTCAACGGGGTCCGGATCTCCCGGCTCACGTTGGTCAGAAAATCCCCCTGGGCCCGGCGGGACTGGACGGCCTGTTGATTCAGCGCCTCGGTATGGGCGGCGGACTGGGTCAAACGCAACTGCCTTTCCTCCAGGATGGCCTGTTGCGCCTTGCGAAGTTCCGAAACATCCCGCATCACCCCCACGGTTCCCAGATAGGAACGGAACCGAATGGTTGAATCGTCACCCGGATCGCCATACAAACCGGAACTGTTCACCTCCACACTCACGCAGCCCCCGTCCCCCCAGCGGCCCGGATCCCCCTCGCCCGTGGGGCGGCCTTGAGTCCGGACCCGGATCCCCAGTCCCATGGTGATGCGGGGCGTGGTACGTCGTTCGTCGAACACCTTCTGCCCTGGATTGACCAACCCCCCACCCCGTTCCAGCACCCGCTCCAGACTCACCGCCGGCAGATCCTCCGGATCGACGATTTCGGAAAAATGCCGACCCAGCAACTCGGAAGGATGATAGCCCAAGCACTCCACCGTCTGACTCAGGAAAGTGAAACGTCCCTCCACATCCAACTTGAAAACGATATCCGGGAGGATCTGGACCAGACCCCGCAAACACTCATCCGAAGAGAACAACAACTGTCGGCTTTCGTTCAGCCGTTCGTCCAGGGCGAACAGACGCCGGTTTTTTTCCTCCAACCGACGCTGCAACCGACGCAAGGTGATCTGGGTGCGAATGCGCGCCTTGACGATGCCCGGACTGATGGGCTTGGTGATGTAATCCACCGCCCCCATGGACAAACCATCCCGTTCATCCAGATCACCGGCCCGGGAAGTGACAAAAATCACTGGAATTTCACGGGTGCGGGCATCGGCTTTGAGTATACGGCACACCTCGTATCCACTCATTCCCGGCATCGTGATGTCCAAGAGGATCAAATCCGGCTGAGGATCCAAGAAGGCCAACCGCAACGCCAAGGTTCCATGAATGGCCGGACGCACCATGTATTCATCCATCAAGATGTTCTTGAGAACATCGAGATTTTCCGGACCGTCATCGACGATCAATATGATCGCTTTTCCCGAGTCTTCAGCCATCCACGGCCTCCAGATCAAGTGCAATGGTTCTGGATAACGCGACAAGCGTATTCCTGGCTCCATCGAAATCGTATTGGGAGATTTGTTCATCCATCCGGGTCAACCATCCCAACAGCTCTGAAGTCCCGAAATGCTCAAGAATGGCGGATAAGGTCAACTCCGCCTCGGCGTCAAAGATCGCCAATTGATCATGCAACTTCTTCAACAACTGATTACGACGCAACAGGGTTTCCGGGGAGTGGTCCACAGGCGGCGCCAGACGGGGTACGCTCTCCTTGTGGCTCACCAGGGGTGCCAGACGCCCGCTCAAGCCCACCAGATCCTCGGCGGTTTCCCGCACCAAGGCCTCGATCACGTGGCGCTCTTCGGCGTTGCGGATGGCCAGTTCCAACTGGGCCGCCTTCTGGGACAATCCATTGGCCCCGATGGTGGCGGCCACCCCTTTCAAGGTGTGGGCCAACCGCTCCGCGGAGCCATGATCTTCGGCGATCAAAGCCTGCTGGATCAAACCGGTCACTCCGCTCTGGTTGGAGACAAAACGACCCAACACACCCAGATAGGCGGGAAGATTGCCGTTCAAACGCCGCAGACCCGCCACGGTATCCACACCCGGAATCTCCGGCAACTCCGATGCCAAAGTGGAACCGGATCGACTCCGCAGCCGGTTTTCCCCCTCTCCCGGCAACGGCAGAGAGGTGGCGGGTTTGATCCAACGGGCCATGATGGCAAACATTTCCACCGGATCCACCGGCTTGCCGATATGATCCTGCATCCCCGCCGCCAGACACAGATCCCGATCCCCGGACATGGCGTTGGCGGTCATGGCGAGAATCGGCAATGGGGCAAAACGCTCCTGCTTGCGGATTTCACGGGTGGCGGTGATGCCATCCATGACCGGCATCTGCACATCCATCAACACCCCATCCAACCGCTCCGTGGCGATCCTGTCCAACGCCTGTTGACCATTCTCCGCCACCACCACGGTGACATTGGCCTGTTCCAAAAGCTCCCGGGCCACCTGCTGATTGATTTCGTTGTCTTCCACCAGCAGGATCCTGGCTCCGGAAAGAGCGGCCCGATCCGCCCGGCTGCTGTCGTGACGCGACGAAAACGGTCGAACCCCACCGGATCCCGCCCGGCCCAACGCCTCCATGATGGATTCAAACAACAGGCTTTGATTGATCGGCTTGACCAGGAAATGATCGATTTGCGCCTCCTGCCGGGCGCGTTTCACCACCCCGTCCTCCCCATAGGCGGTGGCCATGATCATCACCGGAATACGGTTCAATCCCAGCTCATGCCGAATCTTCGCCGCCGCGGTGATGCCGTCGAGTTCCGGCATGCGGTAGTCCATCAAAACCAGATCATAAGACTCCCCGGCGAGATCCGACTGCTCCACCACCCGGATGGCCTCCTTGCCATCCCCCGCCTTGCTGACACGGAAACCAAACGAAGTCAAATACTCGGCCATAATGTTGCAAGCGCTTTCGTTGTCATCCACCACCAGCACCCGCTTACCCCGCAGCTCCACAGAAGCCACCAGGGAGGACTTGACCACCCGGTCGGACAGACCCAGACGCACATCAAAGATAAACCGGCTGCCTTTTCCGAAGGTACTTTCGGCGCGGATGCTCCCTCCCATCATCTCCACCAGACGTTTGGAAATGGTCAGTCCCAGTCCCGTGCCCCCATACTTGCGGGTCACGGAGGCGTCCGCCTGGGTGAAGGCATGAAACAGTCCGGCAACCTGTTCGGCGGTCATGCCGATGCCGGTATCCCGCACCGTGAACCGCAGATGGATGGACGACTCCCCTTTTTCCAGCATTTCGGTCACCACCACGATTTCACCGGATTCGGTAAACTTGATGGCGTTGTTGGTGAGGTTGAGCAGAATCTGTCCCAGCCGGAACGGATCCCCCACCAGTCCCGACGGAATGTCCACCGCAGTCTCCATGAGAAATTCGACCCGCTTCTCCCAGGCCTTCATGGCCACCATGGAAGCCATGTTGCCCAACACCTCTTCCAGGGTGAATTCGATGGACTCCATGTCCATGCGACCCGCCTCGATCTTGGAATAGTCCAGAATGTCATTGATGATGCGCAACAACGAGGTGGCGGCGTGATGGACCTTGCGGATGTAATCCTTCTGTCGGGCATTCAGGGGGGTTTGCAGACACAAATGACTCAAGCCGATGATGGCGTTCATGGGGGTACGGATTTCATGGCTCATGTTGGCCAGAAATTCGCTTTTGGCCATGGCCGCAGCTTCCGCCAGTCCCTTGGCCCGGATCAATCCCGCCTCCAGATCCTTCATGGCGGTGACATCCGTGCGGATGGAGACATATTGAAACGGTTTGCCCCGTTCGTTCAAGAAAGGAACCACCGTGGCCTGCACCCAATAGGGCGTTCCCTGCTTGGAGAGATTCTGCACCTCCCCATGCCAGATGCGACCCTGGGCAATGGTGGTCCACAACTCCCGATAAAAGGCCGGAGAGTGGGCGTCGGACTTGATCATACGATGATTGTTACCGATCAACTCGGCGCGGCTGTAACCGCTGATGGCCACAAACTTGTCGTTGGCGTAGATGATCTTCCCTTTGACATCCGTGGCCGAAACAATGGCATGCTCGTCCAAAGCCAACTTTTGAAACTCCAAGGTCCGCAACGCCTCGGCTTCGCTTTGTTCCATGCGGCGCCGGGACAATACCACCAGCGTCCCTCCCCACGCCAAAAAAAGCCCCAGCAGAATCGCGCCATACAAAATGGTGGCAAAGACCGGACGATCGTGCAAAGTCTGGAAGGAAAACGGCGTATGGGGAAAACGAATGACCACGGTCCAGGGGCCGAGTCCGCCGCTGAACACGGATTGGACCGTCTCCGGCACCGCCACCATCCAATCTTCAAACAGGAACTGCCCTTCCAGGGTACGGAAGGAACCGGATCGATTGGTTTGCAAAAATCGCCACAGGACGGGAAAAAGGTCCCCGAACGTGCGAGAGGGCGGCGCGTTTCCCTCCGGGATGCTTGCCGAAAGCGGGTTTAAAAGGAAATTTCCCTCGTGATCGATCACAAACCCATCACCACCAGATCCACGCACCCCCTCCCGAACCCAATCCAGCAGCATCCCCGCCAGATAATCGAGGACCATCACCCCTCTTTTGGTCCCAGAGGCGTCGAACACCGGGGCGGAAAAACGCAAAATCGGTTGAGACGGATGGCCATCCGGAAGGTCGCTCCGGTTCAGCTCCAAACGGGACAGCTGGATGCCTCCCTTGTCCAGGGCCCAGGCATTCCGAAAATAGTCCCGATCCCCCCGGTTCTGGAGTTGCTCCTCCGGCACCACGACCCCATGCCCGCGGTCACCCTGGACCCGCACCCACTCCATGCCCTGCTGGTCAATCAGGCGGATCTGCTCGTAAACCCGGCGTTCCCGCACCAGCGTGGAAAAATGGCGAATCAAACCTTGCCGGGCACCCGGATCGTTGCGGTCAAACAAAGCGTCCAATTCTCCGCTGCCCAGCAGCAGATTCAGGTCCGCCACCACGGTTTGGAAATCATGGGCCACGCCCTTCACGATTCGTTCCAGCAGGATGCGACTGGCGGACTCACGATTCCCGGATCCCATGGAATCATGAAAAGAGGCCACCATCCAGCCCACCAGCAGGATCACAACCTGGATCAGCACCAGATGCTTGAAAAACATCATCCGGTTTCCCGGCAGAAACACATGGCTCAGCGGTTGCAACCGCCGTCCGGATTCGATCCGTTTCCGTCCCAGGTACAACGCCAGCAAAAAAAACAAAATCAACAGAAAATACAACACCGCCAACCCCATCACCATCCCGTCCGGATTCCAGAACAGTTCGGGGGCGTGATGATCCATGCGGCTGGGGAGAAACAGAGTCGCGGACATGGCGATGTAATGCATGCCGGAGAAGGCCAAGGCCATGATCACAGGAGCCAGCAACCGTCCCATGCCCTGATCGGGCTTCAGGCCCAATCTGCCGGAAAAGGAGTGGGCCAGGATGGCCAGTACCGCCAAAACCAACACAAACAGCAAAGAGACCACAAACAGCAGGGGATCATAGGCCATGCGGGCTTCTTGATGCATGGCCATCATCCCGATGAAATGCATCAAGCCGATGCCGACCCCCACGATGACCCCACCGATCCAGAGGCTGCGGCCATGGGCCTGACTGCGGCCCACCAGATGCAGCATCCAGCCCGCCGCGAAAATTGCCGGCACTGCGGCCACGGCGGTCACGCCCAGATCGTAATGGACCTCGATCGGCAGCTTGTAGGCGAGCATGCCGATGAAATGCATCAAAAAGACACCACTCCCCAAAGCCATGGCCCCGAACAGCAACCACAGGTGACGCCGCAGCCCCTGAAGGCCGCGTAAAGGATCGATGGTGGAAAGAGCGGAGAAACAGCCGAGCAACACCGCCAGCAGAGAAATCACGACCAGAACGGGATCGTAAAAGCCGGGATAAGCCTGGGATTGGACAAGACTTGCAGCAATGAAATCCATCATGGGATCCGGACCCTCTCAACTCCCACAGCCATGCGGCGGGGTCTGGATGCCAACACCGTTCACCCCATGGGGGTCAACACCACACATCCCTCCTGGTCGATCTGCCGACAAGAACACACTCCGGAATTCGCGCCCAATCCAGCCGATCCAGCCGCAATGGACAGACGCTCTCCTCGAAGGCCGCCCGCGAGGCGGACAAGGCGGACAAAGCGCTCACAGGACGATTCAGCCCCTTGGGATCCCGGGACACCAGATCCAAACCGCTGGCCTGATGCCGGTCATGCAGGGTCATCCCGGCTGTCCTGTCTGGAGGGCCAACGCCTCTTGCACCACATCCAGGGCCTGACTGCGGCCAAACGGTTTCACCAGCAGACGGGTGGCCCCGAAATCCTGGGCCATGCGCAGATTGAAAGCAGCATCCAGTCCCCGCCCGCCCCCGGACATGGCCACGATGCGGATTCCGGGATTGACCTCTTTCAACTCCATGATCAATTCGACCCCATCTTTTTCCGGCATGAGGATATCGGTCATCACCAGATCCGGATGGTACTGCTTGAAACGCCGCAAACCGGCGCGCCCATCCGGAGACTCCTCCACCTCGTGCCCCTCTTCCACCAGAATCTCGCGCAGCAGGGCGCGAATGGAGGCGTCATCATCAATCACCAGGATGCGTGCCATGGAATCTATTCCTCGTCAGCTTTTCAATCAGGATTGAGTTTGTGAAAGTCGATAGGCCTGTTGCGCGGAGTCGCTCACCTCGCGGATCATGGCCTCTTTCAAAGAGACCAACAACTCCATGGGCAGGGCCAAGTCCTTGGCGATCCCCTTGAGCCGTTCGCCGCCCTGGAAATGGCGTTCGGCCAGAATCACCTTGAGACAGTCGTCCTCGACCACGGACTTGAATCCGGCATCGTCCATTTTGAGCGCCCGGCTCGCCTCGGCCCAGGTGGAACCGGCGGCCAAGGACTCGCGCAACTGGGCGATGGCCTGGGTATGCAGCCGGTCCTGTTCGGCGCTGAACTCCGGGGAGACCACCTGGAACCGGAGATCGTAATCGTCGCTCGATGAAGTGTTGGACATGTTTTAAGTTCCCGCCGCGCCGCTGGGTCAAGAGGAGGTTTTGGATCCACGCCACCGCTCCCACTCCAGCACGATGGGACTGGCAACATAAATGGAAGACCAGGTGCCCACGACCACCCCCAACAACAAAGTGATGGCAAAATCGTGGATCACTTCGCCACCGAAGAAAATCAAAGCCACCAAAACCAATACCACGGTCAAGGAGGTGATGATGGTTCGCGACAAGGTACGGTTGACCGCTTCGTTGATGATCATCTCCAACGGCTGCTGACGCAACCGTTTGGTTTCGTCACGAATGCGATCGAACACCACGATGGTGTCGTTGATCGAGTAGCCGATAATCGTCAGGACCGCCGCCACCACCACCAACGAAAACTCCTTCTGGGTGATCGCGAAGAATCCAATGGTGATGAACACATCGTGTACCAGGGCCAGCACGGCCCCGAAGGCGAAACGGAACTCGAAACGCACCCCCACATAGATCAAAATCGCCAGCCAGGAATAAATGACCGCCCAGATTCCGTTGACCGTCAATTCATGTCCCACCTGCGGCCCGACGAATTCGACACGACGCAGCTCCACCTTGCCGGTTTTGGCCAGAGGGGTGATGGCGTCCATGATCTTTTGCGCCACCTTGGAGGCTTCGTGTTCCTTGGAATCCTTGTCCTGATGGAGACGGATCAGGATCTCCTCCGGCGCTCCGAACTCCTGGATCACAGCCGCCCCCAGGCCGATATGAGCCAACGCGGTACGAATCTCGCCGATGGGGGCCGGACCCGGAAAACGCAGTTGCATCACGGCACCACCGGAGAAATCGAGTCCGAAGTTCAACCCTTTGGTCACCAGGAAGCCAAGACTGACAAGCAACGTGGCCAACGAAATCACATAGGCCCATTTCCGGAAGCCGACGAAGTCGATATTCAGCTTTGAACTGATGAGTTCCATAATAGCATCCGTTACTGAGAGTTTGATCAAAGACTCAATTTTTGCACACGACGATTGCGCAGGATGTAATACAACATCATCCGGGTCAACGTGATCGACGTGAACAAAGAAGAAACGATACCGATAATCAAGGTGACGGCAAAGCCCCGCACGGGTCCGGTGCCAAACTGGAACAGAATCATCGCCGTGGCCAGGGTGGTCACATGGGAGTCCAGAATGGTCATGAAGGCCTTGTCATAGCCCTGATCGATGGCGGCGTAAGGGGATTTGCCCAACCGGATTTCCTCGCGAATGCGCTCGATGATCAGCACGTTGGCATCCACGGCGATACCGATCAGCAGCACCACCCCGGCGATTCCCGGCAGGGTCAGGGCGGCCTGCAACGCGGCCAGGACCGCCAACACGATGAAAATGTTGAACACCACGGCAATGTTGGCCAGCCAGCCCAAGCCTTTGTAATAGATCCCCATGAACAGGATCACAAAGAAACCACCGATCAACGAGGAGTGCACCCCCTGATTGATCGAGTCGCTGCCCAGGGTCGGACCCACGGTGCGCTCTTCCAGGATGGTGACCGGAGCGGGCAAGGCGCCGGCCCGCAACACGATGGCCAGATCGTGGGCGTCTTCCATGGTGAAGTTGCCGGTGATCTGGGCCCGTCCGCCTTCGATCTTCTCACGCAGCACCGGGGCGGAATAGACCTTGTCGTCCAAGACGATGGCCATGCGCTCTCCCACGTGTTCCCCGGTCAACTGGGCGAACTTGCGGGCCCCTTGGTGGTTGAAGGTGATGGAGACCATGGCCTCGCCGAACTGATCGAAATTGACCCGGGCATCGGTGAGCAAATCGCCGGTCAGGTTGGTGCGTTTTTTGAGCAGAAGCGGTTGACGCACCGGTTTTTGACCTTTTTTCCCGCCCCGCTCCTCATAGAGCAGTTGATCGTCCGCAGGAACATTGCCCGCCAGGGCCGCGGCCAGATCGCCTTTTTCGTCCACCAGCTTGAATTCGAGCCGGGCGGTGCGACCGATGAGGGTTTTGGCCCGGGCCGGATCGTTGAGTCCGGGCAGTTGCAGCAGGATCCGCTCCTCTCCTTGTTTCTGCAACGAGGGTTCGGAGACGCCGAACTGGTCGATGCGGGAACGGATGGTCTGAATGGATTGATCCACCGCAAACTTGCGCAGGTCGATCACCTCCTTGGGTGACAGACGCAGACGGGCGCCATCCGGGGTCTCCTCGGCCACGGAATTGCGAAAATCATCTTTCAGAATTTTGATGACCTCGGCCTTGGCCACATCCGCCGGGAGTTTGACATCCACCGTGTCCCGACCTTCCCGCTTGATCGACTGATAACGCAGCTTGCCCTTGCGCAAGGCAAGACGAACCTCGTCCACCAGATTTTCAGCCGCCTGCTCCACCGCCTTGTCGGTTTCGACATTCAGCAGAAGATACAATCCACCTTGCAGGTCCAATCCACGATAGACGGTCTTGGCAGGAAGCCATGCCGGCCACCAGCTCGGCACTCCGCCCATGAGGGTGGGCAGGGAGTACACCATCGAGATCAAAACGATCACGATGGAAAGAATGGTTTTCCAAAGCGGGAACTGTCGCACGCCGGGTCACTCCTGGAATCGGTGTCCAAAAAAAACGATCACTCCTTGGGCTTGTCCGCGGGCTCTTCGGGTGCGGGGGCGCTGGCCTTGGCCGACATCTCGGCAACGGCCACGCGACGCACCTTGACCCGCACGGGCTTGAACTGCCGGGCCGACACCTCGACTTCTCCCAGTTCGATGATCACGTGATCCTCTTCCACCCGATGGATCCGTCCCATCAATCCGCCCCGGGTCTCCACCGCGTCGCCCCGTTGCAGGTTTGCGACCATTTCCTTGTGCTGTTTCACCTGTTTTTGTTGCGGACGAATCAACAGAAAATAAAAAATGCCGAACAGCAAAATCATGAACACAATGTTGCCAATGGCCGCCTCGGAGCCCGGGGCGGACTGGGCATAGGCGGGGGTGATCCAATCGATCATGGGTCAATCTCTCCGTGGGTTTTGATTCGAGAAAAAGGACATGGACAAAGTCGGGCCGGATCAAATCGCCGTGGTCAGACGATAACTTTCCGCGGAGATCACCGAAGCGCGAAACCATCCATGGGAACTGCTGCTGATCTTGCCAAAAAAACGACGAAAACTTTCAGGATCGGCCATGCCGGTCACATGCAAGCTATGACGATGACGAATCACCACCCCTCCCGGCTGGGGTTCCCGACCCGAAAAACGCAACACGCCGGTCAATTCGATGGGAAGATCCCCCTCCGAGGAAGGAATCAGCCGAACCCGAACCGTCGCGTTCACCGGAATCGCCACCGGATTGTCCCCGGCGTTTCCCTGGTCCAGAAAGGAGAGTCCCTCGGGATTGATATCCTGCAACTCCCCGGAAATTACCGTCTGGTCGAGGATCATTTCCACCTGACAGGTCATGTTCATCGGCACCGTGAAACGGCTCACCTGACGCTTGGAGTGTACCCGAAACATGGCCGGATACCCCACCCGCAACTCAAGGGGACCGACAGGTCCCAGACACTCCAGTTTCGACTCCAGGGAGTATCCACCCATGTGAAAATAGATCACCACCGGCATTCCGCTGCTCAACGGCCCGTTGCCGGACTCGGAATCCAGCACAGTCAGGGTCAGGGAGTCTCCCGGGACCATGGCGGTCAAAATGGCCTGACGCACCGGTCGTCCGGATCCGGCATGGAGTTCCAAAGGACGTTTCCCCGCGCACGCCGAAGCCAGGACCGAACGGATTTCCGCCTTGTCCAACAGCAGATCGGTGTTTTTCAACAAGCCCTGAACCGTGGCGTGGGTCATGAGAGTGTACGATATCCGCAAATCAAAGAAAGACGAAACCGACTGACAGTACGAAAATTTCCACTCCTTGGCAAGGCGTCAATTCGCCCCGGATTGATTCCATTGGTGCCAATCTTGCACACAATGCCAAATGAGTGTCATCCATCCATAAAAATGGTTGACCCGACAGGCCATCTTGGCCCACATTGACCCATTATTGCGCCTCACATACCCAACCGACGGTGAACCATGGGGCATTCCAAAAAGAAACTGCTCAACCTCGTAGACGGTATGCCGGCCTTTCCGCCGAGCGTCTACCACATTCTCAAGCTCACCGCGGACATCAACTGCGCCCCCAAAGCTTTGGTGCGGGTCATCGACCTGGATCCGGTGTTGACCATCAAGCTGTTGCAACTGGTCAACTCCCCTTATTTCGGCCTCTCCCGACAGATCGGCTCCATTCGTCAGGCCGTGGTTTTCGTGGGCATCAACACCATCAAAAACCTCGCCCTGACCATCGCTCCCATGGAGATGCTCAGCCGCGACACCCTCAACACCCCTTTTCTGGAAGGGTTGCTCTCTCACGCCATCGCCGTGGGGGTGGTGGCCCGCCATCTGGCCCGCCGCAGTGGCATCTCCGAGGTGGAATCCACCGACTTCTTCGTGGCCGGACTGCTCCACGACTTCGGAAAAATCGCCCTGCACCGCTTTTTCCCGGAAAAACACGCCAAGGCTTTGGCGCTGGCCAGCAAAAAACAGATCCCCCTCCACGTCGCCGAACAGGAAATCCTCAACCTCGACCACGCCCAGGTCGGCGCCCTGCTGGCCGACAAATGGCAACTGCCCCCGGGCTGTCAGGCCAGCATGGGCCAGCATCACAACTGGAAACATTGCGGGGATTCGGCGGTACTCGATTGTGTCTTTGCGGCCAACATCATCGCCAAAACCATCGGCGTCGGCCACTCCGGCAATCCCGTGATCGACCACCACCTCCCCCCCGAAGTGGAACATCGCCTGGGCGGCAATCTGTCGGATTTGATCGGCACCCTGGGAGACATCTCCGGAGAGATGCACAAGGTGCAACTTTTTATCCACTCCTGGCAAACCGATTCACCTCTCAACCCCACAGAGCCCACATGAAAATCAAATTCTGGGGCGTGCGCGGTTCCATCGCCACGCCGGGGGCCTCCACGGTCCGCTATGGTGGCAACACCACCTGCATCGAAGTGCGCAGCGACGACAACGACCTGATCATCCTCGACGCCGGCACGGGCATCTTCCCCCTGGCCCTGACCCTCTTTTCGGAACTGCCCCTCACCTGCCACCTGTTCATCACCCATACCCACTGGGACCATATCCAGGGATTGCCCTTTTTCATTCCCAATTTCATTCCAGGCAATACCTTGCGCATCCATGGCGCCTACGATCCCATCGCCCGCCGGGACATCCGCGACATCCTCTCCGGACAATTGCAATACTGCTATTTCCCGGTGCGGGAAGCCGAACTCAAGGCCAGACTGGAATATGTCACCCTGCGGGAACGGCAAACCGTGGTCACCGGCAGCGCCACGGTTACCAATATTCTCATGAATCACCCGGTGCTCAACTTCGGCTATCGGATCGAATGCCAGGGGAAATCGGTCTTCTTCACCGGCGATCACGAACATCTGTACAACATCTACGAACCGGATGACGAAGAGTTCACCGAATATGGCCTCTTCATGAACCAGAAAAATCAATCCATCATCGATTTCATCCGTGGCGTGGATGTGCTGATCGCCGATACCTCCTACACCCTGGAAGACTATCCGGCCAAAAAAGGCTGGGGCCACGGCACCTTCGATGCCAACATCGCCCTGGCCCGGGAGGCGGGGGTCAAGACCCTGTTCTTCACCCATCACGAACCCACCCGCTCCGACGACGCCCTGGAACGGGCTCTGGCCGAGGCCATGGCCCGCAATCCCCGTCGCCCCGGCGATCCCCAGTTTCTGCTGGCCCGGGAAGGATTGGTGTATGAGTTGTGAGGGGATTGATGGATAAAGAAAACAAGCACAATCCTGGGGGAGGAATCCCCCAGACCCCCGCTTTTTTTCAACAATATGTCATTATGTTCGGCAATAGGCTCCCAGGGCCGCCATGACCCGCGCCGACTCCGCTTCCAACCGCACCGCCAGATCCTTGGCTCCGAGCAAGGATCCCTGACGGGTCAACGTATCCAACTCCGTGGCCAACGCGCTGAACTGAATCGCTCCCAACTGACGCGAAGGGCTTTTCAACGGATGGGTCACCAAATGCACGCCTTCCGCGTCTCCCCCCGCCAAAGCCTCACGAATGGCCGCCAACCGCTCCGGCAGGATGTCCAGAAAAGCCTGCGCCACCTCCCGCACCGCCTCCTCCCCCAACACCTCCCGCAACTGCTCCAGAATGCGCCCATCCAAACACTCCGCCTCTCCCACCGGACCGCCTCCCGGACCCGCCGACACCATCAACGGCGCTTCCGAAGCGCACCCCAGCAACCAACGGGATAACGCGTCTTTAAAACTATTAAAATTCAAAGGCTTGGCAAGATAGTCATCCATGCCCGCCGCCAGACACCGCTCCCGGTCTCCCTGCAAGGCAAACGCCGTCACCGCCACGATGGGGGTGTGATGCGCCCCCCCGGTGGCAGCCTCCCATTGACGCCATTGGCCCGTGGCCGTGAAACCATCCATCACCGGCATCTGACAATCCATCAACACCAGATCGAAAGGCATGGCGCGCAATTTCTCCAACGCCTCCGCCCCGTTTTCAGCGGTCTCGAATCCGATCCCCAACTTGCGCAGCATGACACTCACCACCTTGCGATTGACCGGATCATCCTCCACCAACAGCAATCGCACATCCGGCCCGAACGCCCCACCGGAGGCAGTCGGCATCGCAGGGGAGAGATCCGATCGGCCATGCTCACACTCCCCGGCGACCACATCCACCAACGGCAAGGTGAAATGAAACCCACTGCCCACACCCACGGTACTTTCCACCCACAACCGCCCACCGGTCTGCTCCACCAACCGCCGACACAAGGCCAATCCCAAACCGGTTCCCCCGAACTGTCGGGAATGGGAGGAATCCACCTGGGTGAACGGATCAAAAATCACCGCCAACTTGTCCGGAGGAATGCCAATGCCCGTATCCCGAACCGTGAACCGGGCCATGCGTCCCCGTGAGGTTTCCTCCCCCGCGTCCACTTCCAGCCCCACCATCCCCTCCCCGGTGAACTTGACCGCGTTGCCCAACAAGTTACGCAACACCAGTCGCAACGCCTTTTCCTCGCCCCTGGCCTGCTCCGGCACGCCGGGACCGATCCGGGTTTCCAGTTGCAACCCCTTGCGACGGGCCTGCACCCTGGAGGCCGCCGCCAACTCTTCCACCAGACCCGCCACCCGGAAAATAGTCCCCTCCGAAACGCTTTTCCCGGACTTGGACCAGGCCCACTCCAGCATGTCGTTGATCAATCCCACCAAGCCCCGACTCGCGGTCAACACCCCGTTGACCCACTCCCGCTGCTCCCCATCCAACCGGCTCGACGCCAACAGATCGGAAAAACCGATAATGGCGTTCATCGGGGTACGGAACTCATGACTCATGACCGCCAGGAATTCACTCTTGGCCCGATTGCCCGCTTCGGCCTCCTCCTTAGCCCGTCGCAACTCCTCTTCGCTGCGCTTGCGCTCGGTGATGTCTTGCACCGTGCCCACCATGCTCATCGGACGCCCGGACGCATCATGGGTCACCTCTCCCACCTCCACCACCACCCGGACCACTCCATCCGGTCGCACAATACGATGTTCGACCACATAAGGAATGTCTCCGTCCTCCAAGGAGAGGGCCACCGCATGACGCACCCGCAAACGATCCTCGGGATGCACCGTCCCCTCGAACCACTCGTAATTGGCCACACTCTCCCCGGGACGCACCCCGAAGATCCGATACACCTCATCCGACCAGGTCAACCGGTCCTGCTCGATATCCCACTCCCAGCTCCCCAGATGGGCCAACTCCTGGGCCTTGGCCAGATTCTCCCGACTTTTGCGCAGCACGTCCTCGGCCCGCTTGCGCTCGGCGATATCCCGCAGCACCGCCGCGAAAAAAAGTCGCCCATCTCCGTCGGTCCAGGAGGCGATGGAAATTTCGATGGGAAACTCCCGCCCATCCCGATGCCGCCCAAAGGCCTCGAAGGTACGACCGACCGGCAGAGCATCCCGGGCAGCGTGCAACAAATGCATGCCTCGGACATGCCCATCCAACAGCCGCTCCGGAACCATCATGGCCATGGGCTGCCCGATCACCTCTTCCCGTTTGTAGCCGAAAATGGTCTCCGCCGCCCGATTCCAAAAAAGGATCAGACCCTTTTCGCTGACGGAAACAATGGCATCGTGCAAAGCCTCGGTGATGGTCCGCAGTTGATCATCCACATGCTGCCGATGACGCATCTCGGTGACCAGCTCGGCGGTACGGGCCACCACCAGGGACTCCTGACGTTCGTTCTCCGATTGCAACCGCAGCATGGTGGTGCGCATCTGCATCAGCAGCAGCAACGACAGGGCGCTCCAGAACAACCAAGCCACCCCATGATAAATCAACACCACCCGTTTCTGATCGGTCATGGCATCCAGGATGTCTGCCGCCGGAAAGGTGATGCTCAATCCCCCCCGCACATCCCCCACCCGATACCCCTGATGGGCATGACACGCCAGACACGACTCCCGGGTTATCAGCGGGGCCATAAAACGGAATCGGGGGGGAGCATCGTCAAGCAGGGAAATTCGTTCCCGCACACCGGTCTCAAAGGCCCGCAAGGCCTCTTTTTCCCAGGAGTCCGGGGCATTTTCGGGGCGCAAAGGCAACAAACTGGTCAGGTGCAAGGACATGTAGCCGGTTTGCAAAGCCACTTCGCCGATCTGACGGGTCATATAGGCGGGATTGAGCCGGGTGAGCCGTTCTCCCTTGTCGGTGATCAGAGTACGATCCCCCGGATCCAGATAGGCATTGGGCGGAGTCGTTTCGGTGGTCGGCACAAACACGCCGCCATGCTGAGCGTTCCATACCCGCACCGTCTCCACGAACTGAAACACCATCCGTCCCCGATTGACCCCCAGATCGATCCCCTGACGATCCAGATTCCCCACATTCCACCAATAAGAAGCAACCAGAATCCCGGTCCAGATCAAAAAAGGCACGATCCAATAACGCCGACGCAGCAGAATG
This sequence comes from Magnetococcales bacterium, assembly GCA_015231755.1. NCBI lineage: Bacteria > Pseudomonadati > Pseudomonadota > Magnetococcia > Magnetococcales > Magnetococcales bacterium. The sequence goes on from JADGAZ010000003.1 coordinate 146,030, forward strand.
CCCTTCATGACGGCTCCACCCCTCCCGCGTCCGGGAATGCCCACAACAGCCACCACCCACGGCTTCCAAAGCGCGCCATGGTGACAACAACCAATCCACCATCCCGATTCACAAGACCATCATACACGGTGTGCGGTCTCATTTCTGCTCCAGGAATGTACCTTGTAGACCCCTCACCTTTTCTCCAAACCCCACCTGAAATCAAAAAAGGACCCTTTATGGAACCAGTCCGGTTTCCGGATGCCATGGAACACACCTTGACTGAATCGTGACGGCTCCATCACACAGCATGATGCAAGAATATTGAATTGCTTCCCCCCCGGCAACTCAAAAATGGATGATCTTATTTCAAGCCATTCTTCCTGAGTGTTGCGGTGCCGATCCGGATTTACGAAAAGATCGGATTGCAATTCTTTAAATCATATCAAAACACACGACTCTCCCAGACCAGGCAACCAACGATTCATTCCCCGCCATCCAAACAATCCTTGGATGCCTTATCCTTTCCGCCTGTCCAACACTCCTTGCAATTCGGCAATCAGACGATTCTTCTTGATGGGCTTTGTCAGAAACAGATCACATCCGGCTTCCAGGCAACGTTCCCGCTCTCCGGACATGGCATGCGCGGTGAGGGCGATGATGGGGGTGGGTTTTTCGCCTCTGGCGTTCTCCATGACCCGCAAAACCTGGGTCGCCTCATGACCATCCATCACCGGCATCTGAATGTCCATGATAATCGCATCAAACCGCTCGCCACGAAAACAACGATCCACCGCTTCCCGGCCATTGACCGCCATTTCGACCCGATGTCCCTCATGCTCGAAGATGGTGCTCAGCAGAATCCGATTGTCCGCGGCATCGTCCACCACCAGAATGGCAAGGGAAGTGACCGGTCCAGCCGCAACCGTCGGGACATCGGGCACGAGGGTTTCCGGTGCCGTCGGCAGACACGCGGCCTCGGTTGCGGGATCGAGCAGGAGAGGCAACGAAAAATAAAACACACTCCCCAAAGAGACCCCACGACTCTCCGCCCAAACCGTCCCGCCCATGGCATCCGACAGACGGGTACAAATCGCCAACCCCAACCCGCTGCCCCCGAATTGTCGGGTATCCGAAGGGTCGGCCTGGGTGAAGGCCTCGAAAATGGTTTGCAACTGTTCGGGATGCACACCGATTCCCGTATCCTCGATGGCGAAAGTCACCACCACCGCCTGCGCCCCGCTCACCTCTTCGCTCACCCGTAACGTCACCCGCCCCTCGGCGGTGAATTTGATCGCATTGCCCAACAGATTCACCAATACCTGCCGAATCCGCACCCGGTCTCCGAGCAGACGATCCGGGATGCCCGGCTGAACCTCGCAACTCAAGACCAGTTGCTTGTCCAAGGCCGCCCCGATGAACAGCTCCAACGTGCCATCCACCAACTCCCGCAAGCCAAACGGCGTCCGATCCACCACCAGACGACCCGACTCCACCTTGGCCAGATCCAGGATATCGTTGATCAGACACAACAAGGTATTCCCGGCATTCCGGATCGCGGCCAGATAACGCCGCTCATCCTCTTTCAATCCGGCCCGGGCTTCGAGAATCTCGCTGAAGCCGATGATCACATTCATCGGAGTGCGAATCTCATGGCTCATCGTGGACAGGAACTCCCCCTTGGCCCGGGAGGCTCCCAAAGCCTGATCCCTGGCCTCCTGCAACTCCCGGGTTCGCTCCACAATGGCCTGTTCCAACGTGCGCTTGTACTGCCCCAGAATATCGATCTCATCCCCGGGGGGATCGGCGGGCAGGTTGGTCAGCACCGAAAGATCCCCGGCCTGAATCCGCGCGGTCAGGGCATTGATGGGCCTGATGATGATCTTCCTCAAGAAAATCATCATGACCCCCAGGGTGATCATGGCCGAACAAAACTGAAACAGCATGCCGGTCAAAATGGCCTGGCTGCCCAGGGCGGTATGGACCTTTTTGGCGTCGGCACGCAGCAGCAACGGAGAACGGGACTCGACATCCGGCAACAGGGTGTAAAAATGGCTCGACTCATCCTCGATACGCAGTACATGAGTCGGGGCATTTTTGGCAGTCAGCCGGCCCAGAGCCTCCCGCTCGACATCCGGCATCGCTCCCCCCGGCACCCACACCTGAAAAAACACATCGGTCTGCTCCCGCAAGGTTTTCAGCAGATCCTCATCCAGAAACCGCCCCATCACCAGACTGCCCCGGGTTGGTCCCTTGCGTTCGCTGGTCAAAATGGGAAACGCCGCCACCAGCAACGGCCCGCGATCCGTGAGCAAAATGCCCTGATTGCCCTCCAGCAAACGGGGATAATCCCGCAACGGATGACCGGGACGGTTGACAGGAAAATCCGGCCAGGGATGAATCTTTTTGTCATTGTTGTCGATAATATGGCCCCACACCACCTGTTCGTCATGGTCATAATAAAAAAGCAGATCCACATGCACATTGACAATGATGTCAGGGCCCAGATTGCTGGCCACATACTCCGGATTGTGATCCGCGATGAAGCGATAGGTATCATCCCAGAAGGCCCAGTCCTGGGCCATCAGCCCCAAATGATGCAGCTCCCGCCGGATGGCCTGTTCGCTTCGATGGCCATTCTCACGGGCTTCCGACTCGTCGAGACGCTCAAAACTGGGATAGATCACATAGCGTTGCACCAGACCAGAAAAACCGATGAACAGTCCGGCCACCAACACGGCGATCCACAGCAGTTTGGAGCCTAGGGACACGCCACCTCTCCTGCTCTTTTGGCGTGGAACTCCTGCCTAAACGCCTCGAAGCGATCCGCCACCACCGCCGCACGCATGTCGGCCATGAGGTCTTGATAATAGTGAAGATTGTGAATGGTCATCAGCCGGTGGCCCAGGATTTCCCGGGCGCGGAACAGATGATGCAGATAAGCCAATCCAAAACGCCGACAGGTGGGACAACCGCACTCCGGATCCGCCGGACCCGGATCCTCCCGGAACCGGGCGGTCTTGACATTGATGGCCCCCCGACGGGTGAACAGTTGACCATTGCGGGCATTGCGGGTGGGCAGCACACAATCGAACATGTCCACGCCACACCCCACGGCCATGACCAGATCCTCGGGCTTGCCCACCCCCATGAGATAGCGGGGTCGATCCTTGGGCAACAGGGCCGGGGCGTAAGAGAGTACTTCGGCCATCAGGGGTTTGGGTTCGCCCACGGACAATCCCCCCAGGGCATAACCATCAAAACCGATTTCGATCAACCCTTCCGCCGAGGCCCGACGCAAATCCCGATCCATTCCCCCCTGCATGATGCCGAACAAGGCACGACCATCCTCTCCGCCGTCGAAGCGGGCCGCCTTGCAGCGGGCTCCCCAGCGCAACGACAGTTCCATGGAACGGGCCAGATAATCCCGTTCCGCCGGATAAGGGGGGCACTCGTCCAGTTGCATCAGGATATCCGAATCCAGTTTTTCCTGGACCCGCACGGCGATTTCCGGGCTGAGGAAACGGGCCGAGCCATCCAGATGGGAGCGGAACGCCACCCCTTCTTCGCTGATCTTGCGCAACGCCGAAAGACTGAAAACCTGATATCCTCCCGAATCCGTCAAGATGGGTCCGGCCCACTGCATGAAGCTGTGCAAGCCTCCGAGCCGCGCCACGGTTTCGTGGCCGGGACGCAAGAACAGGTGATAGGTATTGGCCAGCAGAATGCCAGCCCCCGTGGCCCGCACGTCTTCCGGATCCATGGCCTTGACCGTGGCCGCGGTGCCCACGGGCATGAAAGCCGGGGTTTCCACCACACCACGGGGGGTATGCACCCGACCGCGCCGGGCACCCGACGGATCCTCATGCAGCAACTCGAAGGAAAAACGCCCACTCATCTTTCAGCCATCTCCATCCGGAAACAACAAATTGGCGTCCCCATACGAGTAGAACCGATAACCCGCTTCCACGGCATGGGCATAATCCCGTTCCTGTCTGGCCTTGCCGGTGAACGCGGCCACCAGCATCAGCAAGGTGGATTTGGGCAGATGAAAATTGGTGATCAGCAGATCCACAGCACGGAAGCGATATCCCGGCAAAACGAACAATCCGGTTTCGCAACGCATCGGCTCCACCGCTCCGGATGCTCCTACCGCCGACTCCAGCATGCGGGCCACGGTAGTGCCCACCGCCACCACCCGTCCCCCGGCGCGACGGGTGGCGTTGACCTGGTGGGCGGTCTCGGGGGGCAAAGAGAACCATTCCCGATGCATCACATGCCCGGACAACGCCTCATGGCGCACCGGCTGAAAAGTCCCCAGTCCCACATGCAAGGTGCCCATGGCGGTTCCGATCCCCTGGGCCTGAAGGGTGGCGAGCAGATCCGGGGTGAAATGCAGCCCGGCGGTAGGCGCGGCCACCGCACCGGGGTGACGGGCAAACACCGTTTGATACCGCTCCCGATTCTCCTCCACGTCCGACCCGACGATGTAGGGGGGCAAGGGCAGTTCCCCGTGACGCTCCAAAGCCTGCCCGACCCCACCCGACTCCGCCCGCAACCGCACGAAAAACCGCTCCTCCTCCCGCCCTTCCACCTCAGCGGCGAACCCCGCTCCCAGGGTGATCACACTTCCGACCCGCACAGGCCGATTGCTGCCGATCAAGGCTTCCCAAAGGTCCGTCTCCCCGGCCACAGGACGGGACAACAGCACCTCCACCCGCCCTCCGGTGGCTTTGCAGCCGTTCAGACGGGCCGGGATCACCCGGGCGTCGTTGAGTACCAGCAGATCTCCGGCCCGCAACCAGGCGGTCAGATCCGTGAACACCCCGTCGGTGATCCCATCGGACCGACTCACCAACAAACGGGAGGCATCCCGGGGGGTGACGGGACGCTGGGCAATGGCAGACTGGGGCAACGGGTAATCGAAATCACTCAGTTGCCAATCCCGACCCGTCTGGCCCCTGGAAGCGCTCATGGGATGTGAATCACCAACAGGCCCGGATCCCGTTCCACGATCTCCAGACCGGTCTGCCATCCCCACTCCCCATCCCGACAAAAAACCACCCGACAGCGATAGGCATCCACCCCATACGCCTCGGAAACCTCCATCACCACCTCATGATCCTCGGGCAGACAGACCGGAGAGACCACACTCATGCCCCGCAGCCCCATATCCACCATTTCCACCTGATGACGGGCCTCACCGATCACCAACACCCCATACCCGTGTCCATGTCCCGGGATCCGTTTGGATACCCGCACCCGACCTTTTTGCTGTGTTATCCGATGCAGCAGTTCCATGGTTCACTCCTTTGCCGAGGACAAGGATAACCACTCCCTAGCCCGTTGCAGATCCTCCGGGGCATCCACCCCCCCCTTGACCCCAACGGAACTCACCATCACGCGAATCCCGTAGCCATGTTCCAAGACGCGCAACTGTTCCAGCCGTTCCAGCCGTTCCAGAGGGGTGGGTTCCAACGTGGCGAAAATCCGCAGAAAATCGGCACGAAAGCCATACACCCCCACATGCCGCAACACCCCCGTCGGCATCGGACCGGCCACGCCTCCTCCCCCCGCGGACCACAGATCCCGATTCCAGGGAATCGGCGCCCGGGAAAAATAAAGCGCCCGACCAACCCCATCACACACCACCTTCACCACATTGGGGTTGAACACCTCCTGCGGATCGGTCAACGGATGGGCCACCGTGGACATGGCAAAGGCGGAATCCTGCAACAAGGGGCTGGCCACCAGATCGATCAAGGCCGGATCGAGAAAGGGTTCATCCCCTTGCACATTGACGATCACGGTTTCTTGCAGGGTCTCGGCGGCTTCCGCCACCCGATCCGTGCCCGACAGGTGATCCGGGGAAGTCATGACCACCCGACCGCCAAAGGCCACCACCGCGTCACGAATGCGCCAGTCGTCGGTGGCCACCACCACCGAGCTGGCCCCGGAACGACCCGCCGCCTCGCACACCCATTGGATCATGGGTTTGCCACCCAGATCCAAAAGCGGCTTGCCCGGCAGGCGGGTGGAGCCGTACCGGGCGGGAATGACCACCGCGAAACCTTGTTTCATGCCCCCCTCCCCTCTATTTGGACTCCTTCCATTCCCGCTGCTCCCCCCGGCCATCGTTGAAGGAGACCAGATCGGCGGCAACGCTCTTCAAATTGATGTGGCTTTCCACCCGCACCGGCAAACGCCGGGCATCGTTGGTGAGCCAGACAGCAATCGACCCTTCCAAACGGAACAAATCCGAATTGCCCACCATCACGGTGAGGGGCAAGGCGTCATACAGTCCCACCGGAGTGGTAATCCGTTCCACCCGGCCCACCTGCACCCCGACTTGATAAATTTTCTTGCCATCCACCATGGGCACATAGATTTCGGCCCCGGGCACCAGAGCCGGACAGCCCCGCAAGGCATAAAAACCGGTCATCATGTCGTGGACACCCGGCGTGACCCCGCCGATGGTCTGGGGTTCCTCCCCCTCCTGGGTACGCAGAGCCTCACCCCATTCCCGGTCGAAGCGGTATTCGATCAAACGCTTCTGATCCCCGCGTTGCTGATGTTTGGCGTAATACCGGACAGACATCCCCTTGGGGGTCACAGACCCCTCGGCCCGCAACAGATCGTTGATGGGGTGCAACATGCGGATCAATCCGATGGACTCCACCCCTGCCGCCAGGGCATACTGTCCGCTCTGGGCGGGTCTGACCTCCATGAAGGCGGAACCGGCGGGCATTCCCATCCAGTGGATGTTGTAGTTGAGCCGTTCTCCGGGAACCGCACCCAGGGTGCCAGGAGTTGGCTTGGCCGCGAAGGACGAGGTGGCACAGACCAGGAGAAAACACCCGACCAGCCAAAGGATGACCGGGACCGCGACACTTTTTTTCATGCGATTCCATCCATGTTGCGCGAACCGACGACCTGCCCGGTCCTTTCTGAAATGATCATCCTAAAACATGCCGTGGGAATGGCATGAACACACCCGACCAGGATATACCGGTGGTCCAGGGACACCCGCGCAACCACCCCTCACCCCGGAGGGGGATTCACCGGTTCCACCCGCAACGCCAGCCCTTCGATCGCCGTCACCCGAACGCAGGCTCCCACGGGAAGATCCGGTCCAACCACTTTCCAGCTGGAGTCATCCACCCGGACCCGGGCCGCGCCACCCACCAGGGGGACATCCAGGGTCAGCAGACGTCCCACCAGTTGCACCCCGCGCCGATTCAGCGTGGATGTTGACGGTTTGAAACGTCGCTTCCAAAACCCATGCCACACGATCAACGACAGCAAAGACAGTCCGGCAAACCCGAACCACTGCAATCGCCAATCCAAAGCGGGAAACAGCGCCAGCACCCCCCCCACCACTAAGGCGGCGAACCCCAGCCACAAACAAAAAAAGGCCGGAGAAAGCAACTCGAAAATCACCAGCAATACCGCTACCCCCCACCAGTGCCACGACTCCATCCGCTCCCAGGATACCGACAACACCGTCCAGGAGGCGGGATTCATGGGGAAGACTCCCCGCTCCGACCCGTGGCGGCCCGGGTCAACTCCGCCACCCCCCCCAAGGCTCCCAACACTCCGGTGGCGTCCAGGGGCAGAAACACCACTTTCTGGTTGTTCGCCGAGGCGATCCGTCCCAGGGCATCCACATAACGTTGCGCGACAAAATAATTGATCGCCTGGATATTGCCCGCCGCGATGGCCTCGGAGACCATGCGGGTGGCCCGGGCTTCCGCCTCCGCCTGACGCTCCCGTCCCTCGGCTTCCCGGAAGGCCGCCTCCCGCTTGCCCTCCGCCGCCAGGATAGCCGCCTGTTTTTCCCCTTCGGCCCGCAAAATCTCCGCCTGCCGGAACCCTTCGGCCTCCAGAATGGCGGCCCGCTTGGTGCGTTCGGCCTTCATCTGCCCGGCCATGGATTCCACCAGATCCTTGGGAGGAGTGATGTCCTTGATTTCGATCCGGGTCACCTTCACGCCCCAGGGATGGGTCGCGTCATCCACCACCGCGAGCAGACGGGCGTTGATCTCGTCGCGTTTGGAGAGCAGCTCGTCCATGTCCATGGAGCCCATCACCGTGCGAATGTTGGTGGTGGTCAAATTGTGAATGGCGTAAGAAAGGTTGCTCACCTCGTAGGCCGCCTTGGAGGCGTCCAGCACTTGAAAGAACACCACCCCATCCACCCGAACCATGGCGTTGTCCTTGGTGATCACCTCCTGGGAGGGGACATCCAGCACCTGTTCCATCATGTTCATCTTGGTGCCGACCCGATCGATCATGGGCACGATGACATTGAAACCCGGAGGCAGGGTGCGGATGTATCGACCCCAACGCTCCAGGGTGTACTCCTGGCCCTGGGGCACCACCCGCACTCCCAGCGCCACCAAAACGACCGCCAGCACCACGGTCAGTACCGCCAAACCCGAAATCGGTTCCATGCCCAACCCCACGAATGCGTCTGAAATAGGGATTTCCGAAAAACGCGCACAACGGCTGATCAATCAAAGAAATGGCTTGCGACTTTTCATCAACGACAAATGAAAGACCGAACAGGGGGATCAAAAGCCGGCCCTCCGGCCCAAAGAGAACCGGTACACACACAATCATCCGGAAAAAGAACACAAAAAGACCGCATCCAGCCCTAAAACACAGCCGGATGCGGTCGCGGCCCTTCTCCCGATCAACCGTCCTGGTTGATCCGGGCAATCAACTCCTGAAGGGTCTGGCTGGCCATATCGTTGGCCACCTGACAGGTGCCGGCGTTCTGATGGCCGCCACCACCATACGACAACGCCAGTTCTCCCACATTGGTCTTGGAACCCCGGTCCAGAATCGACTTGCCGATGGCGAACACGGTATTTTGTTTCTGGAATCCCCACAACACATGGATGGAGATGTTGCACTGGGGATACAGGGCATAAATCATGAACCGGTTTCCGGCCCAGATGGTCTCCTCGTCCCGCAGGTCCAGCACCACCAGGTTGTTGTAAACCGTGGAGCAACGTTGCAACTGATCTTTGAACTTGCCTTCGTGTTCAAAGTAGACATCCACCCGCTCTTTGACATCCGGCAGATCCAGGATCTGTTCGATGGTCATTTCCCGGCAGTTGTCGATCAATTGCATCATCAACTGATAGTTGGAAACCCGGAAACTGCGAAACCGTCCCAGCCCGGTACGGGCATCCATCAGGTAATTCATCAACACCCAACCGGTGGGATTGAGAATCTCCTCACGGCTGAAACGGGCGGCGTCGCCTTTGTCCACCGCATCCATGATCTCCTGGGAGATGCGATGAAAGGTGGTGGCGCCACCATAATAATCATACACCACACGGGCCGCCGACGGGGCGTCGGGATGAATGATGTGATTGTCGGGCTTTTCGGCACCCCGGCGAATGGTCTCGCTCAAATGGTGGTCAAAGGCCAGATGGACGCCTTCCACATAAGGGAGATTGGTGGTGATATCGCGATCGGTGATCGCAATCTTGCCATCCTGCATATCCTTGGGATGGACAAATTTGATATCATTAATAATCCCCAGTTCCTTCAACAACACCGCACACACGAGGCCATCGAAATCGCTCCGTGTCACCAGTCGAAACTCTTCCTTGCCACTCATCATACACCTCCAGAAACGAAAATCCCAACACGAGCGGTTTACGCGACCCCGGAGCCGCGCTCATAAATTCTTGGATAATCTAACCGAATCACAAGACGAACGCCAAAAAAAATCTTACCCCCGGCCCCCATCGCGCCAAGAAAAACGCCAACAACTGTGAATGCGGGGATTGCCCTGAAAATCCGGTCCAATGGTCTCCCGGGTGATATCCTGGACAAACAATCCCTCGGGCAAAGCCTCCCGATCCAGCCGAAACCGACGGGAGTTGTTGGAAAAAAACAATACACCATCCGGAGTGAGCAGTCGGGCGGCCAGACCGATCAAGGTCGGGTGTTCCCGTTGCAAATCGAAGGGCCGTTCCATACGGGCGGAGTTGGAAAAAGTCGGGGGATCCAACAAAATGATGTCAAACCGCTCACCGACTCCGGATTGCACCGACTCCGCCAGCCATTCGGCGCAATCCGCCCGCACCAGGCGATGGGCCAGACCGGCATAACCATTCAAAGCCAGATTGCGCCCCGCCCACTCCAGATAGTTGCAGGACAGATCCACCGTCACCGTGGCCGAGGCCCCTCCGGCGGCGGCATAAACCGTGGCGCTGCCGGTGTAACCGAAAAGATTCAAAAAACGCTTGCCGGCGCTGGCATCCCGAATCCGCCGTCGCAACGGGGCGTGATCCAGAAACAATCCCACATCCAACGAGTCGGTGAAATTGACCAGAAAGCGCAATCCCCCCTCCTCCACGGTGACGAACTCCCCCAACTCTCCCATCTTGCGGTACTGTCCCCCGGCCCCTTCGGACTGACGGCGCCGGGTCTTGAAATGGATCTGTTCCGGAGCGATGCCCAAAGCCACCGGAATGGCCGCCAGCACCTCCCCCAACCGACGCCGGGCCACCTGGGGATCCACCTCCGCCGGAGGACGGTACTCCTGCAAATGGATCCAGGGACCATACACATCCACCGCCACCGCATATTCCGGCATGTCCGCGTCATAGAGCCGATAACAGCTCACCTCTGAACGCTTCAACCAGCGATCCAGCCGTTTGCGGTTCTTGCGCAGACGATTGGCGAACATCACCGCCCCCGGAGCCTCCGGATCCCCGGGCTCGGGGGCGACGCTGGTCTCCTCCACCCCTTCGGGTCCCCGCACCACTTTGGGAAGAGCCACCGGATCCAACAGCAACAACCGACAGGGAAGCGCGCCATTGTACAAAGTCCGGGCCACACGGGGTTTCACCCCCAGGGCCTCGGCCAACTCCGGAGCGGCGGTGAAAACCGCGGCCTGCCACCCCTGCAAGCGGGTACGCAACCGGTTGCCCAACAAGGCATAGGTGGACTGCAACCGCTCGATCTCCCCCTGGCGTTCCCCATAGGGGGGATTGACCGCCATCAGTCCCGCCACACCCATGGGCCGCTCCAGATGTTCCAGATCCCGCTTCTCCACCTCGATCCACTGGGACATCCCGGCACTGGCCACATTCTCCATGGCTGCCCCCACCGCCAACGGATCCTTGTCAAACCCGAAAATCGCCGGAATGGCTCCTCTTCCGGCCCTGGCCCGTTCTCTGGCCTCGGCGACAATCCCCCGCCAGATTCCCGGATCGTGTCCCAGCCATCCCATGAAACCGAAATGATCCCGGGACAATCCCGGCGCCACATCCCCGGCCATCCACGCCGCCTCGATCAACAAGGTACCGGATCCGCACATGGGATCCAGCAAACGGCCTCCGGCGCGGGCGATCTCGGGCCAGCCCGCCAGCATCAAAATGGCCGCCGCCAGATTTTCCTTCAGCGGCGCGCTGCCCACCTGCACCCGATAGCCCCGACGGTGCAACGCCTCCCCGGACAGATCGATGCCAATATCCACCCCGCGTCCTTCCGTCAGACGGGCATGGATGCGCAGATCAGGCCGCTCGAAATTCACCGACGGACGCATCCCCGTGCGCTCTCTCAGCCGATCCACCACCGCGTCCTTGACCTTCACCGCCCCGAATCGGGTGTGGCGCACCACCGCATTGGTCCCGGAAAAATCCACGGCCAACGTGCCTTCGGGCCGCAGATGATCCTCCCAGGGCAACGCCAGCAACGCCTGATCCAACCCGTCGATATCGTCCGCCGGCACCCGCGCCAAAGGCAGCAGCAGCCGACTGGCCACCCGGGAGTACAGACACACCCGACACACCACCGAAAAATCCCCCTCGAAGGAGACTCCGGCGGTCAATGGCCGCACCCGACGGGCACCCGCCTGGCGCAACTCGTCGGCCAGCAGGGACTCCATGCCCCGGGGCGACGAAGCGAAAAGCGTCATCCAGGCCGCGCTCATGACCATTTTCCAGGTTTCATTCCATGCCCAACGCACGTTTGTAAAGATCGGTGAGGGTCTCTTCCTCCTCGATCTGATGGGGCTCCATGCTGCGCAAACGCACCACCTTGCGCACGATCTTGGGGTCGAACCCCATGGCCTTGGCCTCGGCGTAAATGGCCCGAATGTCGGCGGCGATGCCAAGTTTTTCCTCTTCCAGCCGCTCGATGCGCTCGACAACCCGACGCAGATCCTCGCTGGAAATCCCTCCCAGGTCGTCCGCCGGGGTGACACGGTCGTGTCCCGCGTTTTCCACCACTTTCAAGTTCATGTTTTGCACCCTCTTTAAAGCCAGGAACCACCCCTGGCACCAAACCTCAGGTCAAAGAAGCAGAATACCCACAATTCCTCTGTCTTGACCAGCCTTTTATGCGACCACAAACCTTGCTACAATGAATCGCTTCCATTTTATGATGCGTTGGTTCTTTGCCCCTTTCCAGGAGTCGTCAGATGTCCCAATCCGATACCGAATCGAATGCCTTCTCGCAACTGGACAAGATTGTCGCCACCCTGGATCGGATGCCCATGATCTGTTCATCGGGTTTTCATGCCATCGTGGATCACATGGGTGGATTTTCCGCCAGCTTCGCTTCGAGCGCCAGCCGGGCCGCCGCCATCCGGGAACGCCACACGGTCAAAGGCAAAGCCCAGGGACTCACCCCACTGCAACAGGAACTGACCCGCATCCACCGGGAGGTCGAAGCCGCTCTGAAACGCATGGAATCGTTGATGGAGCAAACCCTCGCCTTCGTCAAGACCACCGACGGGCTGATCCTGTGGGCACTCACCTTGGAACAAGACGCCTTCCTGCCCCTGATGACGGACCAGATCCTCAACCAGGGCAGCGACGCCCTGGAACGCCAGACCCAATGCGCCATCATCGACAGTCTCATGCGTCAGATCCGCCCCTTGATCCATGATCTGATCTCCTCCCTGCGGGACGCCTCCACCCTGATGCAACAGTTGGCCCGACGCATGGCCGCCGACATGGATCTATCCAGCCATCGACTCAAGGTGCTCAAAACCCGCATCCGGGATGTCATCGGTCGCATGGGTCACGCCATCAGCGCCATCGACGAGGCCTGTCAGAAGATCGAAGGTCACGCCGAATCCAATAATGGGGTGTTGTTCGACATGATGCAAACCATGCAGTACGACGACATCACCGCCCAGCGTCTCGCCCATGTGAGCGAAGCCCTGCGCCAGGGGCGGGAAAAACTGGCCACGGCCAACGACGATCCCACCCCCATGCGCTGGTTTGCCATGGTGACCCGCATCTCCATCGAACAACTCGAAGAGACCGCCGGAGATCTGGTCACCGCGGTCCAGGCCATGCACCAACACCTGACCCGCATCTCCGATCTGGCGGAAGCCCAAAAGAAAACCATCTTCGCGGCCCGTAACGTCAGCATGGAATTTCAACAGGATGTGGCCGAAGCCGCCTATCATCTGGCAGCCATGCTCAAGCTGCCGATTCTCGACGACTCCCTGCTTTCCGAAATCCTCAAGACCCTCTCCCAGACGGAAAACACCCTGTTCATGGCCCACAAATCCATGGAAACCCTGGACAAAACCGCCCATCGCCTCGCCAGCCTCACCCGGGATGTCAACACCCGCGGTTTCGGCAAACTGGAAACCCTCACCGAGGCGATCCAGGAGTTGGCACGTCGGGTCCACGAGGAGGGCCATCAGAAAGGGGATGAACTGCTCCAAGCCGCCGAGTCGGTCCAAAACATCAACGGCGAATTCTCCGAACAAGGCGCCCCAAAAATCATGAGCGCCGGGGTGATGCTGCGTCGCGTGCCTCTGACCATCCGCCGTCTGGAGATGAGCAACGCGGATCTGGCCACCATCTTTTCCGAGTCCCTGGCGGAAACCCAGGCCACCTACAATCAGATCATGCTGTTGACCTCGGACATCACCTTTCATACCGCCATCCGCCACTCCTCGTCCCACATCATCCGGGAACTGAACACCATCCTGCAGGACCGGACCGGAACCCTTCTGGCCACCCTGGAAAGCGAATGCGCCGCCATGGCCGACTCCTTCAAAGGACTGCGGGCCATCTATACCATGGAAAGCGAACGACGCATCCATGCCGCGCTCCTGGGCCAGGTCAGCGGAGGAGAGGAGAATGAAGAGAGCGGTCCGGCTCCCGAAGAAGACGACGGCTTCGAACTGTTTTAAGCAAACCCGGAAATACCAACGAACCAAGCAGGAGAGGATCCGGCCACAATCGTGTGCCGGTTTCAAAAAAAACGCCCTTGCAGTGAACCGTCAAGACAACCGTTCACCACAAGGGCGGACTCTTCTTTTTAAAATTCAAGACCTTTTCAGGCAGACTTGCCCGCCAGCAGCAGACCGTTGAGACGACGAACGAAATCCGCCGGATCTTCCAACTGTCCCCCCTCGCTCAACAGTGCCTGGGAAAACAGAATGTGGGAAAGATCGTCGAAACGTTGCGTGTTTTGCTCTTCTTTGAGGCGCTCCACCAAAGGATGGGCGGGATTGAGTTCCAGGGTACGCTTGGTGGACGGGGTTTTCTGGCCGGCCTCCCGCAGGATTCGCTCCATGGAAGCGCTCAGATCGTGTTCGCCGCTCACCAGACACGACGGCGAATCGGTAAGACGGTTGGTGACACGCACCTCTTTCACCAGCTCTCCCAGACCTTTTTGCACCCGCTCGATCAGATCCTTGAACTCCCCTTGATATTTCTCCAACTCCTTCTTGTCCGCCTCGTCTTCCAGCTCCCCGAGATCCAGTCCCCCCTTGGCCACGGAATGCAGCGGCTTGCCGTCGAACTCGTGCAGATGGTTCACCAGCCACTCGTCCACCCGATCGGTCAACAGCAGCACCTCGATGCCCTTCTTGCGGAAGATCTCCAGATGGGGATGGTGCCGGGCCGCCTCCAGGGATTCGCCATTGACGTAGTAGATCGCCTTTTGTTGCTCTTTCATGCGGGAGACATAAGCCTCCAGGGAGACATCCTGTACCTTGGAATCCGCATGGGTGCTGGAAAACCGCAACAGCTTGGCCACCCGCTCCCGATGGGCGAAATCCTCGATCACCCCTTCCTTGAGCACCACGCCAAAGGTATCCCAGAACTGCTGATACTTCTCGGCGTCGTTTTTGGCCATATCCTCCAGCAAGGAGAAGACCTTGCCCACCATCCCCTTCTTGATGGCATCCACCGCCGGATTTTTCTGCAAAATCTCCCGGGAGACGTTGAGGGGCAGGTCCGTGGAGTCCACCACGCCGCGCACGAAGCGCATGTAACGGGGCATTAGATCCTCCGCCCCTTCCATGATGAAGACCCGACGCACATACAGCTTGACCCCATGCTTGCGATCCCGATCCCACAGATCGAAAGGGGCGCGCTTGGGCACATACAGCAGCACGGTATATTCGTATTTGCCCTCCAGACGGGCATGGATGTGAGCCAGGGGATCTTCAAAATCATGGCCCACGTGCTTGTAGAACTCGGTATATTCTTCTTCGGTGATCTCGGACTTGGCACGGGTCCACAGGGCGGAGGCCTTGTTGACGGTCTCCCATTGCGGTTGTTTGTCTTCCGGAGTGGTGTCGGTCTTGTCTTCGTCCCCCTCTTCATCTCCGGAATAACCGGCGGATTGAAGCATCAGGATGGGCCAGGAGACATGATCGGAAAACTTGCGAATCGTGGAGCGTACCCGCCAGTCGTCGAGGAAATCCTTCTCCTCGGGCTTGAGGTGCAAAATCACATCCGTGCCCCGGGACTCCTTGGTGACGGTCTCCAGGGTGTATTCCCCGTTGCCCGCCGACTCCCAGCGCACCGCCTCACCGCTGGACGCTCCCGCCTTGCGGGTGACCAGGGTGACCCGATCGGCCACGATGAAGGCCGAATAAAAACCCACTCCGAACTGTCCGATCAGATTGGCATCCTTGGCCTGATCCGCGGCCAGGGACTGGAGAAACTCCTTGGTGCCGGAACGGGCGATGGTGCCGATGTTGGTGGTCACCTCGTCTGCGGTCATGCCGATACCGTTATCGGAAATCGTGAGGGTATTGGCCTCCTTGTCAAAGATGACACGGATGGCAATCTGGGAATCCCCCTCATAGAGACCATCGTTGGAAATGGCCTCAAAGCGCAACTTGTCCGCCGCGTCCGAAGCGTTGGAGATCAATTCCCGCAAAAAAATCTCCTTGTTGCTGTACAAGGAGTGGATCATCAGATCCAACAACTGCCGAACCTCGGTCTGAAACGCACGGGTCTGTTTGCCTTCCGACGTGCTCATAATGCCCAACTCCTCTTTTTCCTGGTTTTTGAACTTTTTATCCGCCGGATCCGGCGGGAACGCGCCCACAGCCGCGCCAAATTGTGCTTTGATATGGGATTGCCTGTCCCAGGATGCAAGGGGCAGGTCAATTTTTTCTCCCCGGAACACGGAAACGGTTTTTTTTTGGCGAGAAATGGCTTATCAATACTCTTTGGCTGTTAAAGAAACTTTTCCCCCGGACCAACCCCCATCCGCACGGCGCGAAAGCGGTCAGGCCATGCCACTCGTCAAATCGATTCCCCTGTTCACCTTCATGCTGGCGATTCTCAACGGCATGATTTTCGCGCACCCTCTCCACCCGGAGTTCAGCCCGGATACCAGACTGCTCACCCTGGCCTTGACCTCCGGCGCCCAGTTGACCTTCACCCTCTCCGACGTACTGATCCTGGTCGGCGTGGCCGCCCTCTACATCGAAATCTTCAAGGCGACCCGCTCCGGCACCGAATCGATCGTCGATCACCTGTTTTCCATGGTGGTGTTTGTGGTCTTCTTGGTGGAATTTCTGATCTTCAAGCCGGCGGGCACCATCTTGTTTCTGACCATGACCGTCATGTCCCTCCTGGATGTGGTGGCGGGATTCACCGTGACCATCTCCACCTCACGCCGGGATATCGGGCGCTCCTGAACCCCGCCATGACCGATCTGGTCCAACCACACGACAAGCTGTTCAAGGCGTTGATGTCCAACCCGGAAACCGCCGGGGCCTTATTGCGTGAACATCTGCCCCAAGAAATCGTCGCCTTGCTGGCTTGCGATCACCCGGAACTGGTCAAAGGTTCCTTCATCAGTCCGGAGTTGCGCCCTTATTTTTCCGACATGATCTTCAAAGCCAAAACGTTGAGCCTCAAGGATCTGTATTTCTATCTGCTGGTGGAGCATAAAAGCTTTCACGACCGCAAAGTGGCTTGGCAGCTCGACCGTGGACGCCACCGCTTCATGGAACAAAAAGAAAAAGAAAATCCGGATTGGCTCACCCTGCCCGCCATCATCCCCTTCGTGTTGTATCACGGGGCACAGGAGTGGACCATTCCCACCGATTTTCTCTCCCTGGTGGACTGCGATGAGGCCCTGCGGCCATGGCTGACCAATTTCACCTATGCGCTGGTCAACATTGGCACGATTCCCGATGACCAACTCTCCACCCATGCCCGGCTCAAAGCCGGTTTGTTGGCCTTGAAATATGGAACCCGGGATGCCCAATCCCAAATGGAGGCCCTCGACAGCATCACCCGCGCCCTGATCGAGGCTCCAGAGCTGTTGATCCCGGTGATGATTTATCTGTTGACCACCTTTGACTCCCTGGACCAAAATAGTGTGCAGGATATCGTCGTCCAGGTTTCACCACAGGAGGCTCCCATGATGCAATCCATCTATGCGCGCGAACTCATTGCTCAATACAAAGACACATGGATTCAGGAAGGACTGCTGGCAGGCATTCTGGAAGGCAAACAGGAAGGACTGCTGGAAGGCAAACAAGAAGGACTGCTGGAAGGCAAACAGGAAGGACTGCTGGAAGGCAAACAAGAAGGCAAACAGGAAGGATTGCTGGAAGGCAAAGCCGAAATGCTGCTCCAACTGCTTCAAGAACGTTTTGGCGTCATCCCCAAGTCCATTCAAGAACAGGTGACCAGCGCCGGACTGGACGACATGAAAGCCTGGACCAGCCGACTGTTCAAGGCCGAATCCTTGTCCGCTATTTTCCAATGACCAGCGGCCTTGGGGTTTCATACGGCAAACCGCTGGCTGACCGACCGTGGACGGTTGCACCCCAATCATCCACCCCCCATGGGACATCGGAAACACGGTTTCTCCAGCCAGCTCACCCCAATCCTGTGTCAATCGTCCCCTCAATCCACCCGGATTGCTGATTCAACAGCATCCGGTTGTCCCCGGAGCGGCTCTCCCCCACCGAAGAGACCCGAATGGCGGCCAGATCCGTCACCGGGCACTTGTTTTCACAGATTCCGCAGCCGATACACAGTTCCGGCTGCACAAAAGGACGCTTGAGGGTCACCTTGCGCCCGTCCCGACTGGTGATGGCGACAGTTTCGTACCAGATGGCCTTGGGAGAGGTGGGACAGGTCTCTTCGCAGACGATGCAAGGCACATCCATGGCCCAGGGCAAGCAGCGTCCCCGATCGAAAAAGGCAGTCCCCAGACGCACGGGTTTGGTGAAGGGAGGGGCTCCCACCTTTTCGGCCACGGAGAGGGGACGGATGGCGGCGGTGGGGCAGACCTGACCACACAAGACGCAATGGTGTTCGCAATAGCCGACGGCATTCATCAGCAGCGGGGTCCACAACCCCTCGAAGCCGGCTTCGAGCAACGCGGGTTGCAACACGTTGGTGGGGCAGACCCGCATGCACAGACCGCACTTGATGCAACGGGCGAGGAATTGGGCTTCCGGCAGAGATCCCGGAGGACGGATCACCTCGGGCGTGGGGGTGGAACGGGGGGACAGGGTGCTGCGGGTCATGGGAACCGCCACCACCGCGGCCAGGGCGACCTCCACCACCCGACGCCGGTTGAGATCCAACGGCCGCCCGATGGAACTGCGGGAGCCGGCCAGACCATAATGCAACGCCTGGGTACCACACGCCTCGATGCAGTTCATGCACAGGTGACACTCGGTGTGACGCAGCGCCCCATCCGGGTCCGCTGCGCCCTGACAGGCCCGCAGGCACTGTTTGCACTGGTTGCACCGGTCCACATCCCGGCGGATGCGCCACAGCGACCACTGGGCGCACCATCCCAGCAAGGCTCCCAGGGGACACAACGCCCGACACCAGAAACGGGTGATCAAACGGTTGGCCAACAAAATCGCCAGCAGCACCCCACCGATCAACACTCCCCCATGAAAAACCGCCGGCAGGGCGAACCATCCCCCGCCACCGGCCCGATCCACGGCGGGCAACAGCGACAAGGTGAAGGAGCGGTAGATCAAGGCGATGGGATCAAGCAGGCCGGTCTGCAAGGAACCCAACCCCGCGAAAACCAGCAACACCACCAGCAGGTAATACTTGACACGGTACACAGGGCGATACCGGTTCTCCTCCCACGACTCCACCGCTCGGCGCCGATGGAAGATGTGACTCAACACCTGATTGACGATCCCCAAAGGACAGATCCAGGAACAAAAAAAACGCCCCAGAAACAAAGTCGGAATCAGGATCAGCAAAGCCAGGGCCAACCCCTTGTAAAGGGTGTGACTGGTCAGGAATCCCCCCAAAGCGGTGAGTGGATCCAGTTGCAAAAACAGGCCGACCTCAAACCCCTTGAGGCGCTCGAACTCCCCGGCCCACAAAAGAAATCCAAACAGGCCCAGAAAGAAGGCCGCGTAAATCCGTCTGACACCCCGCAAACCGCCCATGCCGTCCCCCTATCCCACCTGGGAGCGAACCACGTTCAGATCGCGCCAAGCGACCTTGCCCAATCCACGAGCCTCGGCCAGAGCCAGAAATGGCACCGCCTCGGGAGCAAGATCCAGAAAGCTCAAACAGAAGCTGTCCAAAGCCACCTCATCCAACGAGGCGATGATGGTCTCCTCCCGGGCCACATCCGCCGGATTGCCACCCGTGGGACCATTGCGTTTCAGCACCCGCGTGGCATCCATCACCGTCAAAGTGGGACGCACCGCCGCCGCCAGATCCACAATGGAGTCGTGAATGGACTGATGCAGCCGATTGCGTTGTCCGCCGATCACCCCATACCAGTTTTTCATGGCCAGGGTACATCCCGACAGGGAGTGATGCTTGACAATGGGCAGGTTGATCACCTTGTCCACCTCGTGGAAGAAACGGGCCACGGGCCACACCTTGAGTACCTTGCCACCCATCTCCGTGGCCACGAAGTCGTCCCGACCCGGCAGACGCACCTGCCCACCCCCGGCCACCGTGGCGGCCTCGATCCCCGAACGGGCAAAACAGCGTCTGGGATCGTTCAACGACACGTCCGTCACCCACACCGAGGCGGCTCCGGCCTCGCGACAGATCCGCACCATGGCCTCCACCAACTCCGGACCGGTATTGGCGGCCTGTTCCGGCTGCCGGTCCCAACCCACATTGGGTTTCAGCAACACCCGATCCCCCCGTTGGATGAAACGGGCCACGCCTCCCAGCTTGCCCACCGACTCTTGCACCATGGCCTCGACCCGGGTGCCGCGCACCACGGCCATCACCGGTCGCAATGGATCCGGGGCCACGCGGAAATCCTTGAAACGCGCCACCTGCACCGCTCCCTGACGAATCGGCTGGTCGCTGTAGACGACATATCCCCCCACCGCCAGACCGGCAGCGACACCGGTCAAACCCGCCGCCCGGCCCAGAAACGCCCGGCGGCTCAAAAGCGGTTCGGTCTCAAGAACGGGGTTCGTCGTGCTGCGTCTGGCCACGGTTCACAAACTCCTTCAACGGGGTCCATGCGGCATCCAGGGGAATCCCGAACGCGCCGATCACCTGCTCCTGGGTGCGCAGGAAAAACCACTCCCCTTCATACGGGTCTTGCACCTGAAAAAGCACCAACCCCTCTTTTTCCAGCCGTTCCACGGGGATTTCCTCCCCCTTGAGGAAAGCCAGCAGTTTGGACTCCAGTTCCAGGTTCCGGGCCTCGGAACCCATCACCTGGAAAGCCTGAATGGTCTGATCGCCCCTTTGAAACGACCGTTCGACCACCTGATCGAAAAAATCCAATCCCCGATAATTCTCCTTGATGAAACGGGTGGCCAACGGTTTGCCGAACTCCGGAAAACGAAACCCTTGCGCCTTGGCCACTCCGGCCTGCCCCATGGCCTTGACCAGGGCCTGTCCCATGGCCTTCAGAGGCGCCCCCTCGTCGAAAGCGGTCATCTTGACGTAATAAGGACCGGAGATGAAACGCAATCCCCGGGACTCGGCAAATCCCATCTCTCCCACTCCCGCCTCCGGTCCCCCGTCTCCGCCTTCCCCGGTCAACACGCCGAAGGCGAACAGCGGCTTGCCCATGTCGTACAGATCCACCACCACCTTGGGGCGGGAGGCCTCCTGCGGCAGACCGTACTCCCCCACCACCAACTCCTTGAACCCGGCGGAGATGAAAAACTCCGCATGTCCATTGACATATTCATGCAGGCTTTCCCGATCGAAACGCCGGGTCTCCCCGAGGCGCGCCAATCCTTCGGCCCGCTCGGGAAACAGGGCGACCAGGGGAGACAACCGGGCCGCAGCGTTCTTGAAATCCAGCAGACCCGGATCATACCGCTGCCCCTCCCAATAGACTCCCCAGGCGATCAGCGGCAACAGGGCCAACAGTCCCACCCGCGCCCGACCCACGCCGACGGACTCCTGACGCGTCGCTCCCCGGATCCCGGCCATGTCAGGCGACCACCGGCTCCAAAGAGAGGGTACGATGGGCGGCCCGCAGTTTGGAACCCACCGATACACCATACCCACAGGCCCGATCGCAAGCCGCATCGGTGCAATCTGCGCACACTCCGGCATTGGGTTGCATGCTGGCATAGGCCTGCATGGCCCGTTTTTCGTCCCCGTAATCCTCAAAATACATCTGATGACGCAGAATCGTGGCCACATCCACCCCCTTGTCACAGGCCTCCAGACAGTCGCCGCACCCGGTGCGGCAGTAGTCCGCGCCATGCAGGGCCGCATAGTGATCCAAAACCCGCTGATCCGCGGCGGTCAGCGGTTGACCCGAGGCAGGCAGGAACAGATCCAGATCCTGGGCCGACTGGATGGTGATCACCAATCCGCTGATTTCCGCATGGGACAAGGCCCACTTGAAGGCCGCCTGCTCGAACTGGCCGGCATCGAACTTCATGCCACTCTCTTTCGCCCCGGCCAACACCTTCATGGCCACCACCCCCACCCCTTTGGCCTTGGCCTCCTGGAGTACCTCTGGCACCTTGGGAAATTTCATGAAATTGAACGCCGGCATGATGTAATCGAAATGCCCCGATTGCACCGCTGCGGTCATGAGCCGTTCCATATGGTTGGGACCGTGGGAGGAGGCCGCCAGAAAACGAATCTTGCCGGCTTTTTTCAAGGTTTCGGTGGCGGCGAGCATTTCCGGATCCAACAGCCGGGCCTTTTCCGCCTCGAAATCGGTGCTTTCGCCGATGGCGTGGACAAACACCGTATCCACATAGTCGGTACCCAGTCGCTTGAGGCTGTTTTCCACCGCCCCGATGTAGTCCGCCTGTTTGGAACCCACCTGGAGATGACTCTTGCCCGCCTGATAGGTGATGGGCTGACAATATTTGGAGGCGATATGAATCTTGTCCCGCCCCTTGGCCTTGCGGAGAGCCTCGCCGATCAGGTCTTCGCTCTGACCGTAATCCGGGGCGGTATCAAAATAATTCATGCCCCGGTCCATGGCCCGCAACACCAGGGAACTGGAGGCCAGCCGTCCGGCCCCGAAGGAAATATCGCTGATGTTCATGCCGGTTTTGCCCAAGGCGCGATAGGAACGTACCCGGGCCTTCTCCTTGCCGGCTGACCCATCGCTCTCTGCGGCGACCGCACGGGCGGCGACCGGCACTCCACTGGCCGCCAACAGGGCGGCGGATTGAATGAATGTCCTGCGTTTCATGGCATTGAACCTCCCGAACCAGCCGTCACGTGAAAACCTTCCCTGGCCCTGAGTGTCCAACATCCCCACCCGATTTGTCCACTCCTGATTCATCCGGCATGGCAGGAGCCGCGCAACCGTGATATAAATATTACCCAATTCAATATTGATATTCCAACTTTGGCGACATCACCCCAAAACCAGGGCACCATGGACCACCAACCAACCATTCTCGTGGTGGATGACGATCTGATCAATCGACAGATCCTCGTCTCCAATCTTGCGGATGCCGGTTATCGGACCCACACCGCCTGCGACGGGGTCGATGCCTGGAACACCCTGGAAAATAATCCGGAAGGCTATGCCGCCGTCCTGCTGGACCGGATCATGCCCAACATGGATGGCATGGAGGTTTTGTCACGCATCAAGGCCCATCCCATTTTGCAGGGTGTCCCGGTGATCATGCAGACCTCCATGTCTTCGGAAACCGACACCCTGGACGGCATTCAGGCTGGAGCCTTCTATTATCTGACCAAACCCTTCGATCGTCGCACCCTGCTGGCCATCATCCGGGCGGCGGTGGCGGATTTCCTCCGGCATCGGGCCATGCGGAACGCGGTGCTGCAAACCCAGGACGCTCTGGAAATGATCTGGGAAGGGGAGTTCAGAATGCGCACCCTGGAAGAGGCCAAAACTCTGGCGGCCTCCCTGGCCCACATCTGTCCGGATCCGGATCAGGTGGTGATGGGACTTTCCGAATTGTTGATCAACGCCGTGGAACACGGCAATCTGGGGATCACCTACGAAGAAAAATCCCGGGCCATGACCACCCTCGATGGTTGGGATCATCTGGTGGAAGAGCGGCTCGCGCTGCCGGGAAACGCCCGCAAAGAGGTACACGTCTTCATCGAGCGTATGCCGGAAGCGATCCGTTTTCGCATCGTGGATCAAGGAGAGGGGTTCGACTGGCGGGCCTACGAGACCCTCAAACCGGAACGGGCCTTCGATACCCACGGTCGCGGAATCGCCATGGCGCGGATGTTCAGTTTCAGCACCGTGGAATTCCAGGGGCGTGGCAACGAGGTGGTGGCGACCATTCCGCTTGCCGAACCTCAAGCCAAGGAGACGAATCCAGTGCAATCATGACCCGAATCACCGGATTCCCCTGGAATCCGGTGATTCGATCCCACTGTTCACCCCGACATCCTCAACCCGGATAAAACTCCGGAGCCAGCTCCCGCAAAATTTTCGGTACCGCCTTGGATTGATTGAGGGTGAAGAAATGCAATCCCGGCGCCCCCCGATGCAGCAGATCCCGACACTGTTCGATGGCCAACTCCACTCCGGTTTGCAGCATCCGCTCCGGATCATCCCGGATCCCCTCGAAACGGGAGGTGAGCCATTCGGGCAGCACCGAACCGCACAATTCGGATAACCGCTTGATCTGCTTGAAGTCCGTCACCGGCATGATGCCCGGCAGAATCGGCACATGCACGCCTCGTTCCCGGCACGAGCCGACAAAACGAAAATAGACATCGTTTTCAAAGAAAAACTGGGTGACGGCGAAATCGGCTCCGGCTTCCACCTTGCGGCGGAAGTGGAGCTGATCCCGCTCCAGGTCCGGCGTTTCGGGATGGGCTTCCGGATAGGCGGCCACACCCAGGCGGAACTGGGGAAAATACTCCCGGATGAAGGCCACGAACGGCTCGGCATGCTGGAAAGCACCCCGCTCCAACACCCCCGGCTCCTCCCCTTTGGGGGGATCCCCCCGCAGGGCCAGAATCGAGGGAATACCGCACTCCTGATAAAAACGCAGCATGTCGGTCAAGGTGGCGCGGCTGGCCCCCACACAGGTGAGATGCGCCACGGTGTGCAACCCGGTACGCTCATGCACCTGTCTGACCAACTCGCCGCTGCCGGACTGACGACTTCCCCCCGCTCCGCAGGTGATGGAGACGAAATCGGGTCGATAGGGAATCAAGGTTTCCAGGGTGTTCCAGAACAGTTTTTCCCCCTCGGCCTGCCGGGGCGGAAAAAATTCAAAGGAGAGTCCTGGACGACGGGCACCCCCCCCGTGATCTCCCGTTGGCGTCATCATCACAACATCACTCCCTTTGTTCTTCCCCACAACCGTGACCGGATTGCACTCCGGTCACACTCCTGGCCGCATCCACCCTGGCCGTCCCCAGCAGGCATCAGTGACGATGCTCGCTTTCCGGGGCGGGCCGAGGGTCATTCACGCCGGCGGGAGTGGTGGGCATATCACATTTCTTGCCGGGTTTATTGTGCTGCGCTTTGTTGCATTTCGGCTTGGATTTGCAAGACTTTTTGCAGGATTTACCCGGATGCTTGCAGCATTTCTTGCACTGGCCGGACTTGTGGTTGCACTGGCCCGCCTTGGCACACTTGCCCTGTTTCATCTCCGCAGGAGAGCAGGTTTTCTTGCAGCACCCTTTGCAATCGGCACATCCTTGACCACTTGAGGTCATATTACCCGCTCCCATGCCTGATTTACCCATTGCCGGGGCCTGTTCCGGCGCCATGACGGCCTGGGCGGAAGGCGCCGGATGGATGGGGGCAACCGCTTCAGGCGCCATGTTCACAGGCTCGGAATTGGTCTCGTTGGTTGCACATCCGGAGAGACCCAACACGAAAACAAGGCCGATCATGAACATCATGCGCGGCATCCACCCCTTGTTGCTGTTCATACTTCAAAACTCCCGCTGTGTGATTGTCCCGCCATCCGCCCGCAACTGAAAAATCGAAGCAGCCGACCCATTCCAGCCGATCAAACGGAGGCGCACAAAATAACGATCCTGAAAAATCAAAGTGGAGGATCGGGTGAAGCCCCTTGCGGAGCCTGTCCTGATCATCGATTCCGAAAGATCATTTCGCCTTCGGGGCCGCTTTCGACTCGTCCACCGCGCCACCCATTTTGCGCAAAAGGGCGGCATTGCGGGAGGCCAATTGATCCATCTGCTCGGTGACCTTGCGCAACAACGCGGAATTGCGCTCGGACAACTGGGCATCCCGTTCCGTGGTCATCCGCAGCAAGGCCGCCTGCCGGTCGGACAACTGACGGACCTGATCGGTGGTCTTGCGCAACAAGGCGGCGTTGCGCTCGGACAACTGATCCATCTTCTCGGACAACTGTTTTTCAATGCCGGAGATCCGCTTTTCCAGATGATCCAGGCGTGCGTCGTTTCCCCCCCTGGACCGCTTGACCAGGGATTTCGCTTTCGATTTTTTCTTCTGTGCCATGTCATTCTCCCAAAAAGGTATGGTCATGCTTTTGGTCACGCACCCGCCTGTCTGTATCGCGGCTTACCGACCGGATTAAAACACACTTTTCACAACAAATCCAACATTGCCGCGTCAAACCGGCTCCACGCCGGTGCGGACCTGTTCCAGCCGATGGGGTTCCAGGCCAAAAAACGCGGCAATTCCCTCTTCCACCGCTCTCCAGGCATGCCAGGACTCCCCACCGCACACCGACGCGGAAAGATGCAAAATGGCCCGCAACACCAATTGCTGACGATCCCGCACTTTTTCTCCGGGACGGTTGAAGTCATCGGTCCGATGATGCCCGCGCACGATGCGACACAAGGACTCGGGCAACTGCCAGCCCTGAAGCATCAGGTAACCGGTCAGACAATGGTTGGTGCCAAAACGTTCATTTTCCGCTGCCACCAGATCCACACCCCCCCGGTCGTGGACCTCGCGACAAAATCCCGCATAATCCGGAAATCCCCTCAACATGGCGATCAGGCCACAATCGTGCAACAAACCGGCGGCGTAGGCGTCATCCGGAGCCACGGCGGGCAGATATCCATTCAGGCAGTTGGGGGCGATACCGGGCAACTCCCGGGCCAAACGGGCCGCGGTACGCCCCGCCTCCACCGCCCGCAGCCGCAAGGTCTGCAAGGGACCATCCCGGGCCACCAGGGCCGCGCTCAGAAACTGCTCGGAGACGATGGTGCGCACCCGCTCGAAACCCAACAACGCCACGGCTCCTTCGATGGAGATCACCTTGCGCTTCCAGCCTCCCAGTTGGGTGTTGGCCGCGTGCAACACCGCCGCCGACAGCGCCAGATCGGTGAGAATCAACTCGGTCACCACCACCGGATCCGGGGCGAATCCGGATTGGGCCCGCATCACTTCCAGTAACACATCGGGCCGGGATGGCATGGTCAAATCCGTCAGCAGACTTTCGGCCCGCCGGAGCTGTTTTTTTTCCGTTTTGCTCTCCCTGACCTCCATATAGCTCCTCTCACCCACTCCTGCGCCAAGCGTTCACCGTTGGTTCTTTCATCATTGAGAATAGACGCAATTCCACCAAAAGACCATGCCCCATCACAGGTCATGGCCTCTCGCCACAACCAGAACCGGAATCCTCCAACTACCCGCGGGCAAAAGGGTTGTCCCCCTTCATCCGCCTTTGACATTTGAGTTGTCCGAGGTCATGTTCCCCCTCACCGACCGAAGGGTCCATGATCCCCTCGACGCCCTCGCCCATGCCGTTGCCGCAATCCGTGTGGAAAAGGAGGCCACACCCGCCATGGAGACCACCCCATTCCATCCCCCGGACCCGCGCCGCCGGGTCAAGGCGCTGATCGTCAACGCCGATGACTTCGGACTCAGCGACGGAATCAATCGGGGCATCCTGGAAAGCCACCGCAATGGCATCGTCACCAGCGCCACCGTGCTGGCCAACGGTCCGGCCTTCGACCACGCCATGGAAGCCAGCCGTGAGTGTCCCGCTCTGGGGATCGGCGTGCATCTCAATGTGCTGCGGGGTGCGCCGCTGCTGGATCCGGCCACCCTGCCCCACATCACCCGTCACGGACGCTTCCACCTCTCCTGGAAAAACCTGTCTTCCACCTTTCATCCCCGGGTGCTGGACGAAATCGAACGGGAATACCGGGCCCAGATCGAACGGGTCTTGTCCCAGGGCATCCCGATCACCCATCTGGACGGGGAAAAACATCATCACCAGTTCCCGCCTGTGTTCCGGCTGGTGATCCGGCTTTTGGAACGCTACCGGATTCCGGCGGTACGCTGCGCCCCGGAACCCCTCACCCTCCAATACGGCTTGACGAAAACACTCAAAGTCTCTATGCTCAATCTGATGATTTGGAACAATCTTCGTCAGTTGCAAGACCGGACCGTGGGGCGCGCCGATCACCAGACCGGCATCGCCATGACCGGCCACATGACCCCGATCAGCCTGGCAAACACCCTGCGTGCCCTGCCCTTCGGGGTCAACGAACTGTGCTGCCATCCAGGATGGGTGGACGCCGCCCATCGGCGCCAGACCGCCGATTTCGGCCCCTTCTACATCGATTCCACTCGGGAGTCCGAATGCAAGGCGTTGACCGCTCCCAACCTCCGGCAACTGTTGCACGTCACGGAAACCCGATTGATCACCTATGCGGATTTGCCCCCCAAGGAGTGACACGCCATGTCCAAGGTCAGCATCGTCGTGCCCCTTTTCAATGAAGAGGAGATCCTGCACCGTTTTCACCAGGAACTGCTCCAGGCGCTCACCGATCCCGAATACCAATTCGAGGTGATCTACGTCAACGACGGCAGCCGGGATCAGACCAGCCGCATTCTCCACGAACTGGCCCAGCAACCCCACACCGGGGTTGCGGTCGTGATCGCGGACTTCCGCAAAAATTATGGCCAAACCGCCGCATTGCAGGCCGGTTTCGACTTGGCCACCGGGGAAATCATCATCGCCATGGACGGGGACATGCAGCATCTCCCCTCCGAAATCCCCCTGTTCCTGAAAAAAATCGAGGAAGGCTACGATCTGGTCAGCGGCTGGCGCGCCAACCGCATCGACAATTTCTGGCTGCGTCGCCTCCCCTCCCTGATCGCCAACCGCATGATGGCCAAACTCTCCGGCGTCAAGCTGCACGATTTCGGCACCACCTTCAAAGCCTATCGGCGGGAACTGGTCCAGGAGATCAATCTCTACGGAGAGTTGCACCGCTTCATCCCGGTGCTGGCCGCCGAACGGGGAGCATCCATCTGTGAAATCCCCATCACCAATGTGGTCCGGGTCACCGGCCAGTCCAAATACGGCATCACCCGTACCTTCCGGGTGTTCTTCGACGTGCTGACCCTGGCCTTTCTCAGCCGCTTCGGCACCCGGCCCATGCATGTGATGGGCTTGGCCGGCGCCACCTTTATGATCTCAAGCTTTACATTGATTCTTTATATCGTATTCGATTATCTGATCAATACCTCCGACATGCGGGGTACGCTGCAAATCGCCATCATGGTCTTCCTCTTCGGCAGCCAGTTGCTGGCCACCGGACTGGTGCTGGAGCTGCTGGTGCGGGTGGGACACGAGGCCACGGGCAAAAAAATCTATACCATCCGCCACATCACCCGCTCCGAGCCCACCTGATGCGCGTTCAACTGCTCCGGACTCTGCTCCTTCCCCCCACCCAAACCGATCCCCCTCCAGCCACCGGAGACCCAAAACTCCCCTGGCTGCTCTTCTGGCTCGGCTGGTCACTGCTGACCTCGGCCATCTACTGGATACTCGGTCCCCACTCCTATTTGCGCATCCAAGACAACGCGGATTTCAACATACCGTTGCGCATCACCGCAGCCCGGGACATCCTGGATTACGGTCTGACCTTCTGGCAACCCAAATTCAGCAGCGGCATGCCCGCCCTGCTCCACCCCCAGGTGGACAGCTTTTTGATCGATGGGCTGCCTTATCTGATGTTCCCGGCCTGGGCGGTCTACGGATTCGTCATGTGGCTGCAACGGTTTCTGGCGGGCTATTTCACCTTCCGGCTGTGCCGGGAGATCCTCAAGTTCGACACCACCGCCGCGCTCTTCTCCGGAATGGCCTTTTCGCTTTATTTCTGGAACGTCCAGGACGCGAAACTGGTGGAAGCGTTGGGTCTGCCCGCCGTGGCCCTGACCTTTTTGTGGTTCGAGGGCATCCTGGCCCTGCCCGCCAAACGGGGAATGTTGCTGGCCCTGCTGCTGGGACTGCTCACCGGACTGGTGGCCCAATCGGTCATCTATACCTTTTTCGTCATGATGGGACTGCCGTTTTGGTTCCTGATCGTGCGGGAGACCCGGCTCTCCCAGGGCTGGAGCCGATTCGTCTCCTTCGGACTGGGCATCACCCTCGCCGAAGCCCCGCAACTGCTGGCCTTGATGACCTACAGCCCCTCCACCACCCGTGGCCAGACGACGCTGTTTGAAATCCCCATACCCAGCCTCGCCGACATGACCCACCACGTCTGGACCATTCTGGGTTGGGCGACCCTGCCGCAAAACGGCCTGTATTGGGGACTGTTCATCCTGGGGATGGTGGTGGCCCGGGGAGAAAAAAAATGGGCCTGGCGTCTGCTGGCCATCTCCTTGCTGTGCGGCATCGGCTCGGAGATCGGACACTGGATCCAGTCCAGTCTGCCGCGCTTCATTCCCCCGTCACGGGGCAATTTATTGGACTTCAATCAATTTTTCATCTTTCTGGGACCGCTGCTGGGGGGAGCCGGGCTGCATCTGGCCCGCCGTCAGGCTCATGCCTGCGCCAAACCGGTCCGAACCCTGATCATCCTGGCCACGGGAATCGCCCTGCTAATGCCCCTTGTCGGCTGGAAGGAAATTACCCGCAAACTGCTGCACCGCCTCTCCACGGACAATTACGCCGTCCACTTTGAAAACCCGGTGATGCAGCGCCTGGGAGCCCTCAGCCGCCAGGAAACCACCCCGTTCCGGGTGGCGAGCGTCGGCACCTGGGCTCCCACCGTGGCATCCGCCTCCGGGGGACGAATCTATCCCGCGGTGGCCAACGCCTATGGCCTGGAAAGCGTGGATGGTTATTTCCGCCTGCACTCCGCCCGTTATCACCGTTTCTGGAGGCGTATCGTCGCCAAGAGTCTCGCCGTCTATCCGACCCTGCAAGACCGCACCATCAAATGGTATTATCTGTTCAAACAACCGGAAGAGCGGTTCGCCTCCCGGGCGCCGCTGGTGCTGGAAGATTGGTTCAATCCGGAGTTGCTCTCTTTGGCCAATGCCCGTTTTCTGATCTCCCAATGGCCCCTGCGCCATCCGGCCCTGACCCTGTGGCACGAACCCAAAGCGGAACTGGCCGCCGGCAGAGCTTGGGAAGCCCTACGCCTGAGAGAAAAAATCTGGCGCGCCATGAAAGGCGATATGCCCGACAACGCCTTGTATGTCTATGAAAATCAATCCGTGGTGCCGCGGCTGTTCCTGCCTGCGTCCATCAGGATTTTCGATGGTCAAGAGGCGCTTCTGGACGCCATGGCGCAAACCGGCGCCAAGGATCTGGCCCAGACCGCCTTTCTGGAAGCCAACGACTTTCCCCAATGGACCCAAACCCCGCCACGGCTGACCCCAGGGGAAGCCACTTTCACCCGCTACACCCCGGATCACCTGGAAGTGACCACCCGCAGCACCGGTTCATCGATGCTGGTTTTGACCAACGCCTTCGATCCGTATTGGCGGGTCACGGTCAATGGCACGCCCGGCACCATCCTGCCGGTGGATCACGCTTTTCAAGGAATCGTGCTGCCAGCCGGGGAGAATCGTCTGGTCTTGGATTATTACCCCCCCTATCGGCTCACACGATAAAAAAAGGCCGGGGAATCAACCTCCCCGGCCCCACACGATCATTCGGCCCCCCCAACCCGAATCCGGGTGGAACCGGTTTACGGATCACAAACCCGGACGATCCTCTTCCTCCATATCCAAAGAGCGCAGATGTTTGGTCAACGCCGAGGCGTGAATGTTTTCCTGCCGGACCAGATCCAGACAATAGGCCTTCACGTCCATATCCACGATCTCATCCGCCAGTTTGGCATAGGTCTGACCAGCCTTGGTTTCCAGATCGATGGCCAAACGCAACACGGTCCGGGCATCGCCGTTCTCGATGATCGCCAACTCCTCGGCGGTCATGACCGGTCCGGAGGAACGTTCCAGCTCCTTGAGATAGGCCGGCAGATCCATATCCTGACCACAGGTGGAATCTTTCAATTTCGCGACGAACGTGTCGGCATGATTGTCTTCCATGCCACCCAGTTCCAAAAACAGCATTCTGGATTCATCGTCCTTCGTCATTTCCGCCGCCTTGGCGAAAAAGGCAGAGGCGTGGATTTCGTTCCGTAAAGCCTGCTTGATAAGATCGGTAACTGTTTCCATACTTCACTCCTTGACCAAAGGGATCCGCTGAGGGCTCCAGCGGGCAAACGCCCGACAAGATTGATCGCTATTAAGGCACAGATCCGATATGAATTCAATGTTTGGTTCGGTATGATGGTTTTGAATCCACCCCGAATCCCCAAGGAAAAAACCGATGCCCGAAACCCGATTCTGGCGTACCCTCGACAACAGCAAGATCGTTTGTGAACTTTGTCCCCGTCACTGCGCGTTGAGCGAGGGACAACGGGGATTTTGTTTCGTGCGCGCCCGGGAGCAGGATCGACTGGTGTTGACCACCTATGGCCGCTCCAGCGGCTTTTGCGTGGATCCCATCGAAAAAAAACCGCTCTACCATTTTCATCCCGGTTCACCGGTGCTGTCCTTCGGCACGGCGGGATGCAATCTGGCTTGCAAATTTTGTCAGAACTGGGACATCAGCAAATCCCGCCAGATGGAGCGCCTCGCGGAGTTCGCCTCTCCCGAAGCCATTGCCCGTGCCGCTGTCCGCACCGGCTGCCGCAGTGTGGCCTACACCTACAACGATCCGGTGATTTTCGCCGAATACGCGGTGGACACGGCCATCGCCTGTCGGGAACAGGGGGTGGCCTCGGTGGCGGTGACCGCCGGATACATGGAACCGGAACCCGCCGCTTGGTTTTTTTCCCACATGGACGCGGCCAATGTGGATCTGAAAGCCTTTTCCGAAGATTTTTATCACAAGCTGACCGGAGGCCATCTGCAACCCGTGCTGGACCTGTTGAAATATCTGGCCTGCGAAACCGAAGTCTGGGTGGAGTTGACCACGTTGTTGATTCCCGGCTGCAACGATTCCGACCCCGAACTGGACGCCCTGACCCGCTGGGTGGCCAAAGAAATGGGATCCGATGTACCCATCCATTTCAGCGCCTTTCATCCGGACTGGCAGATGCGGGAACTGCCCCGCACGCCGCTGACGACCCTGGTGCGGGCGCGCCACATCGCCATGGCCAACGGACTGCGTTATGTCTACCTGGGCAATGTGCAGGACCGACGCGGGGGCAGCACCTGGTGTCCCGGATGCGGCCAACTGCTGATCGAACGCCTCGGATATACCCTGGGGAATTGGGGATTGACCGATGATGGCCACTGTCGCCAGTGCGGCATGCGGATTCCCGGTCGGCTGTCGGGGGGCCCCGGTCAATGGGGCGCCCGCCGGGAGCCGATCCGGATCGGCAATCCGTAAACCGGCATTCCGGCTCCCCTCCACACCTCACCGTTAATTGCCATCGATACCGGATCTACAAACACCATGCGCCAAACACACACCACCTTCACCCTGCGCACCCGGGGTCAGGGGCTGTACGAATTTACCTCGGAAGTCACCCGCTGGTTGCAGGCCGAACGGGCCAACGCGGGAGTGCTGACCCTTTTTTGTCGTCATACCTCCGCGGGTCTCACCATCCAGGAAAACGCCGACCCGGACGTGCTCCACGACCTGACCGCCTTTTTCAACCGCTTGGTTCCGGAAGGCGCCTCCTGGTTCCGCCACACCGACGAAGGCCCCGACGACATGCCCGCCCACATCCGCGCCACCCTCTCCGGCGTCTCCCTCTCCATCCCGGTCCAGCAGGGACGGCTGGTGCTGGGCACCTGGCAGGGGATTTTTTTGTTCGAGCATCGGCAGATGCCCCATCACAGGCAGGTGGCGGGGTGTTTTGTGGGGGAATAAATCAAAGCTACAACATCAATCCAATCGAATAATTATTATCAAGATTAACAACAAATTAATCCAATTCAAAAGTATTTTATTGTTATTTTTAAAATTTAAGTTATTTTTGTTAGACTTTCATAATTGACTTCAGATTTCAATTCAGCTAGCATCTTATCAATCATCATAATAATGATCAAACCAAACCCTAATGCAAACATAAGGTCAAATCATCATGAGCAACAATACAAACCATTGCGAAGCTGAAGAAAAGATTAACGGGATTGCTCTTTCTCTAAACAAATCAATTAATCTAGGATTTGTCAATAAAATTTTATCACCTAGATCCGATCATGAAAAACTGTCAAGAGATGTTTATAAAAGATTGATGTACAGATACGCCATACTTCGATCTTCAGTTTGTTTGGAGCAGAAGATTCTTGCTGATTCAGCTGAGATACAAACAGCACAAACAGCACCAACGACACCAACAGCACCAACGACACCAACAGCACCAACGACACCAACAGCACCAACAGCACCAACAGCACCAACAGCACCAACAGCACCAACAGCACCAACAGCACCAACACAAGGAAATATTAATTACAACAAACAATACGAGAACTCATTGGCTTATAGACTCGCGGTAACAGACCTATTTGTTGAGAAAGCTTTAGCCTATCTAGAAGAACACGCAACAAAGTATGAAAAAGAAGGAAGAGGATCATTCAGAATCTCAGTGATAATTGTATTTTTCGGGGTACTTCTATCACTTTTCCAATCATACATTCCATATTGCTCCCCTACAAATAGCTGCCTCTTCGACATCAAATATACAGAACCAAAAGATGTATTATTATTACTTTCAGGATTCTCAAGATCATTCACTTTATATGGAATGATTGTTTTGCTCGCAGTACTCAACAGAAGATATGGAAGAGCCATGCTTGACCAAGCAGAAAGGCTCTTTGAGAGACGACATGCTCTACGGCAAGGAAGACTGTTTATCCATTTAAACCATCAAGAAATCTCAATTGAACATCTTGAAAAAGCCTTCAATTGGAACGTTTCCGGATCAAATGCATTCAGCAACATACCTACAGATGAATCCGCTCCGTGGGGTTCATTACTCAAAGAATATCCGAAAGCTTTTGCTGAATTGATAAAGACGGGGATTCAATTAAAAAATCAAGCAACCAATTCAAAAACGTCTTCTCAATCAAGCAACACGCAAACACCCCCTCCACAAACAAACAGTTCACAATAACAAAGATAATTTCGTAAAACTGAAAACGAACACAAACAATCAACATAACAGAATGCATCACACCAACAAAAACAAGATAAAATAGGCAGGTTGCCGACGACAGCCGTCAACCTGCCTGTCAAAACTTAAGACATGGTTAAAACAGCCTAATTTTCCCCTCACCCCTCCTCCCCCCACAACGGCAACCCGGTCTCCTCATCCCATCCCCGGTGCAACTGTGTACCGGTAAACCCCTGAATCACCACCTCGGCGGCGAACACCTCGGTGCCGGGGGCCAGGTGTCCGCCGAAGGCGCGGCCCTCGTGATCGGCCAAGGTGATGTGGACATGGACAAACGGCTCTCCCTCCTTCATGGAGACATTGCCCACCAGTTGCACAATCTCCAAAGGCTGCGCGAAGTCGATAAAATCGTACTCCCGGCGGGTCTGATCGTAAAACCCGAGCCGGGCTTTTTTCACCGCGCCCAACCCCTCGATGCGTCCCAATCGGATGCCCTGTTCGCGACAGATCCGGTTCAGTGCCTCCAAAAGGTCGCACCCGTGGGGAAGGCGTCCCATCCAGACTTCACCCGGCATAACGGTTTTCATGTTTTTTTCCTTCATCTGGACCAGTGATTTTCCATCAATCACGAACCAGCCTATCATCTTTGCGTGATGAGGAACATACCCAGCCGCATCAGGATCTGGTTTTTGGCATGAACGCGCGGTTGACGGATGCCGGATCCATTTGCTACCCTGACAGACGGATTCTTGTGAATCCCAAACAAAGGATGGCGTTGGGTTGAAAAACCACGGTCTCGACACTCGTAAGGATACATGCATGGCCAATCACGGTCTGCCCGCCAAACAGGGGCTTTATGATCCCGCGCTGGAACACGACGCCTGTGGCGTCGGCTTCGTCGCCCGGATCAATGGCAAAAAGACGCACGACGTGGTGCGCATGGGACTCAATGTCCTGGTCAACCTGACCCACCGGGGAGCCGCGGGTGCCGATCCCCTCACCGGTGATGGCGCGGGCATCATGATCCAGATTCCGGACGCTTTTCTGCGCAACCACGCGACCCGGCTTTCCATCGAGCTTCCCCCGGAAGGAGACTACGGGGTCGGCATGATCTTCATGCCCAAGGACAAGGATCTCATGGCCTCGTGCCAACGGCTCGTGGAACAGATGACCACCGAGGAGGGACAACTCTTCCTGGGTTGGCGCAATGTGCCCATCAGCCGTCAGGCCCGCATCGGCTACACCGCCAAAGGGGCCGAACCGGTCATCCGTCAAGCCTTCATCGGCGTGCGCAACCGCCCCGAAAACGCCGATCCCATGTGGTTCGAGCGCAAGCTCTACATCATCCGGCGCCGGGTGGAAAACGCGGTCATGGGCTATGGTCAGGAAGAGGTAAAATCCTTCTACATCAGCAGCTTTTCCTCCCGCACCCTGGTTTACAAAGGCATGTTCCTGGCGGATCAGGTACGGGCCTACTATCCGGATCTGTCGGATGGCACCTTGGTGTCGGCCTTTGCCATGGTGCATCAACGCTATTCCACCAACACCTTCCCCACCTGGGGTCTGGCCCATCCGTTCCGCATGATCAGCCACAACGGCGAAATCAATACCCTGCGGGGCAACATCAACTGGATGCGCGCCCGGGAGGCGGCGTTGGCCTCGGACTTGTTCGGCGAGGACATCAAAAAGCTCTTCCCCCTGGTGCCGGAAGGACTGTCCGACTCCGCCAGCTTCGACCGCGCCCTGGAATTTTTAGTGATCAGCGGTCGTTCCCTGCCCCACGCCATGATGATGATGATCCCGGAAGCCTGGGAAAACCATCGCCACATGGATGATGCCCGCAAGGCCTTTTATCAATACCACGGCGCCTTGATGGAGCCCTGGGATGGTCCTGCCGCCGTCACCTTCACCGATGGCCGCTACATCGGTGCCACCCTGGACCGCAACGGGTTGCGTCCGGCCCGCTATCAGATCACCAAGGGTGGATTGTGCGTCATGGCCTCCGAGGCCGGCACCATCACCTTTCCCCCGGAAGAAGAGGTCAAACTGGGCCGCTTGCAACCGGGACGGATGTTCGTCATCGACCTCCAGGAAGGCCGGATCATCGACGATGCCGAAATCAAGGAAAGCATGGTCTCCCGCCAGCCCTATCGCCAGTGGATCAACGACCATCTCACCTTGCTGGACAACCTCCCCCCAGGCGGCAGCGAAGCGGTGGAGGCCGAATCCTTGCGGGTGCGTCAACGGGTCTTCGGCTATACCGAAGAGGATCTCGCGGCCATTCTCGGCCCCATGGGGGTCGAAGGCCAGGAGCCGACCGGATCCATGGGCAACGACGCCGCCCTGGCGGTGCTGTCGGATCGACCGGTCTTGTTGTTCAACTATTTCAAGCAGCTTTTCGCCCAGGTGACCAATCCGGCCATCGACCCGATCCGCGAGGAACTGGTCATGAGCCTGTTCACCCAACTGGGTCCGGTGGGCAATCTGCTGGAAGAAACCCCGCAACACATGGCGCGTATCTGGCTCAATCAGCCGATTCTGACCAACGGGGAACTGGAAAAAATCCGGGCCGTGGATCGCGAAGGCCTCAAGGCCCGCACCCTTTCCACCCTGTTTCCGGCCAGCGAGGGGACCGACGGCATGAAGAGCGCCTTGACGCGGCTCTTTGAGGCGGTCTCCACCGCCGTGGACGATGGCGCGGGATTGATCATCCTGAGCGATCGGGGGGTGGGGCCCAATCTGGCTCCGATCCCGGCGCTGCTGGCGGTCGCCAGTGTGCATCACCATCTGATCCGCTCCGGAACCCGTGGTGCCGCCAGCATCATCATCGAAACTGGCGAGGCCCGGGAGGTGACCCATTTCGCCCTGCTGGTGGGATACGGGGCCGGCGCCATCAATCCCTATCTGGCCTTTGAATCCCTGGAAGAGCTGGCCAACCGGGGTCTGATCGAATCTCCGAAGGGAGTGGCGGGACTGCATGCCAATTATATCAAGGCCCTGGGCAAAGGCATGCTCAAGATTTTCTCCAAGATGGGTATTTCCACCCTACGCAGTTACTGCGGGGCGCAAATTTTCGAGGCCATCGGACTCAACCGGCGTTTCCTGGAACGGTATTTCACCGGCACCTTCTCCCGCCTCGACGGGGTGGGGCTGACGGACATCGCCAGAGAAACCCTGGAACGCCACAAACGGGCCTATACCGGCAACGCGGTGCTGATGGACAGCCTGGATGTGGGTGGAGAGTACAAATTCCGCCACGACGGCGAACGCCACATGTGGACCCCGGAGACCATCTCCAAGCTGCAACAGGCCACCCGCAACGACGATTACGCCCTGTACAAAGAGTTCGCCAAGCTCATCAACCAGCAGGATAAGACCCATTGCACCCTGCGGGGTTTGTTCCTGCTCAAGGAGGCGGAAGAGCCTTTGGCCTTGAACGAAGTCGAGCCCGCCTCGGAGATCGTCAAACGGTTCGTGACCGGGGCCATGTCGTTCGGTTCGATTTCCAAGGAGGCCCACGAGACTCTGGCCATTGCCATGAACCGTCTGGGGGGACGCTCCAACACCGGCGAGGGGGGAGAGGATCCGGAACGTTACAAGCCCCGTCCCAACGGAGATCTGGCCCGCAGTTCCATCAAACAGGTGGCGGCGGGACGCTTCGGGGTGTCGAGCCACTATCTGGCCAACGCCGATGAAATGCAGATCAAGATCGCCCAGGGGGCCAAGCCCGGCGAGGGCGGACAACTGCCGGGCCCCAAGGTGACCGAAACCATTGCCCGCATCCGCAACACCACACCGGGAGTGACCCTCATCAGTCCCCCGCCCCATCACGACATCTACTCCATCGAGGATCTGGCCCAATTGATCTTCGACTTGAAGAACGTCAATCCCCGGGCACGGGTATCGGTGAAGCTGGTTTCCGAAGTGGGGGTCGGTACCGTGGCCGCCGGTGTGGCCAAGGGACACGCGGACATGATTCTCGTCTCCGGCGGCGACGGCGGCACCGGGGCCAGTCCCATGAGTTCCATCAAGCATGCCGGGGCACCGTGGGAATTGGGTCTGGCGGAAACCCAGCAGACCCTGGTATTGAACGACCTGCGGGGTCGGGTCCGCCTGCAAACCGATGGACAGTTCCGCACCGGTCGGGATGTGGTGGTGGCGGCGCTGTTGGGCGCCGAGGAGTTCGGTTTCGCCACCGCGCCGCTGGTGGTGTCGGGTTGCGTGATGATGCGCAAATGCCATCTGGACTCCTGCCCGGTGGGTGTGGCCACCCAAGAGTTGGAGCTGCGCAAGAAGTTCTCCGGACGGCCTCAGCATCTGGTGAATTATTTTTACTTCGTGGCTAACGAGGCCCGGGAAATCATGGCCCGCATGGGCTTCCGCACCATCGACGAGATGATCGGCCAATCGGATCATCTGTTGGTCAACGAGGCCGTGACCCACTGGAAAGCCAAAGGTCTGGATTTTTCGGCGCTGCTGGAAAAACCCGACGCCCCGGCGAACGTGGCCACCCGCTGCGTCCAGCCCCAGGATCACGGCATCGACAAGGTGCTGGATCACCAATTGCTGGATCTGGCGGAACGGGTGTTCGAGAATCTGCGTCCCATCGAGATCCGCCTGCCGATCCAGAACACGGACCGGGCGGTGGGGGCGATGCTGGGTGGCGAGATTTCCCGGCTCTTCGGCGAGGGGGGATTGCCCAAGGGCACCATCAAGTGTCACTTCGAGGGTGTGGCGGGACAAAGCTTCGGCGCCTTCAACGTGCAGGGGGTTTCGTTGTACCTGGAGGGGGCGGGCAACGATTATGTGGGCAAGGGCATGTCCGGTGGACGGATCGTCATCCGGCCCCATCCCCGTTCCCCCCTGGTGGCCGAAGAGAACATCATCGCGGGTAATACCCTGTTGTACGGGGCCACGGGAGGCGAGGCCTTCATGCGCGGGGTGGTGGGTGAACGGTTCGCGGTGCGCAACTCCGGCGCCAAGGCCGTGGTGGAAGGAGTCGGGGATCATGGCTGCGAATACATGACCGGTGGTCTGGTGGCGGTGCTGGGGCCAACCGGACGCAACTTCGCGGCGGGCATGAGCGGCGGTATCGCTTATGTCCTGGATGAACTGGGAGCTTTTCCCTCGTTGTGCAATCCCGCCATGGTGGCTTTGGAGGCGGTGGAGTCCGAAGAGGATCAGGAGCGTCTGAAGTCCATGGTGGAAGAGCATGCGCGGTATACCGACAGTCAGGTGGCCGCGCGGTTGCTGAAAGATTGGGAAAAAGCCTTGCGTTCGTTCGTCAAGGTGATGCCCCATGAATATCGGCGCGTGCTGGAGGAACAAAAAAAGCGGGAGCAAGCGACCAATGGGTAAGACCAAAGGGTTCATGGAAGTGGAACGGGAGACGCCTCGGCCCCGGTCGGTGGAGGATCGAATCCGGGACTGGAACGAATTGTATCAAAAGTTCCCGGTGGAAAAGTTGCAGGATCAAGCCTCGCGCTGCATGGATTGCGGCATTCCGTTCTGTCACAACGGCTGCACGCTGCACAACCTGATCCCGGCCTGGAACGATTGGGCCTATCGGGGACGCTGGGAAGAGGCGGTCAACACCCTGCATCGCACCAACAACTTTCCCGAGTTCACCGGTCGGGTCTGTCCGGCTTTGTGCGAAGCGGCCTGTGTGGTGGGGATCAACCGGGATCCGGTGACCATCCGGGAGATCGAACGCACCGTGGCCGAGGAGGGCTTTGCCCGTGGTCTGATCAAACCCCTGCCCCCCCGGGAACAGACCGGCAAACGGGTGGCGGTGATCGGCTCCGGACCCGCGGGCATGGCGGCGGCCCAACAACTGACCCGGGCCGGACACGCGGTGACCCTGTTCGAGAAAAACGAACGGGCCGGTGGTTTGCTGCGTTTCGGCATTCCCGATTTCAAGCTGGAAAAAACGGTGATCGATCGACGCTTGCAGCAGATGATCGCCGAAGGCCTGACCATCCGCACCGGGGTGAATGTGGGGGTGGATCTGCCGGTGGCGCAGTTGCGCGCCGACTTCGACGCCATTGTGCTCACCGGTGGCGCCGAGCATCCCCGGGATCTGCCGGTGCCGGGCCGGGATCTGATCGGGGTCCATTTCGCCATGGACTATCTGGCCCAACAAAACCGCCGCACCTTTGGCACCGCCATTCCCACCACCGAGGCGATCTTCGCCGTGGGCAAGCGTGTGGTGGTGATCGGAGGTGGCGATACCGGGGCCGACTGCGTGGGCACCGCCATTCGTCAATGCGCGGCCAGCGTCACCCAGATCGAACTGCTCCCCAGACCCCCCAAGGAACGGGCGCCGGAAACCCCATGGCCCCTGTGGCCCAACGTGCTGCGCACCTCCACCTCCCATCTGGAGGGGTGCGAACGTCGCTGGAGCGTGTTGACCCGGTCGTTCGAGGGAGATGGACGGCGGGTCAAGGGGGTCCACGGCATCAAACTGCACTGGGCCGAACAAGAAGACGGCGGACGTCCCCGCATGAAGGAAATTCCCGGTTCGGAATTCTTCCTGGAAGCGGATCTGGTGTTGCTGGCCATGGGCTTTGTCCATCCGGTCAAAAGTGGATTGCTGGAAAATCTGGGGGTTGCCCTCGATTCCCGGGGCAATGTTCAGGTCAATGACCACTTCATGACCAGTCAACCCGGCGTGTTCGCCGCCGGAGACATGGCCACCGGTCAATCCCTGGTGCTCAAGGCCATCGACGGAGGACGCAAAGCCGCCGTGGCCGTGGATGGCTGGCTGCGTGGCGGAGAGTCGGTTTTGATCTGAACCTACTTGGTCAGCCTTGACAGAAACAGGGCGGTTCTTTACTATCCAAGATAAGAGTGAAATCGTGTCGGTAACTTACTCAAGAAGGGACTCGGGACGTAACTATGAATGGATCGACGATGGATCGCGATGACAAGCTGGCGGCCTCCCTGTCGGATCTGGAGCATCGTTGGAAAGAAATGGCCCGAACCATTCGCGAACAACGTGAACAGATCGCCAGTCTGAACGGCAAGGTCTCCGAGCAGAACGGCCTGATTTCGGATCTTGAAACCCAAGTGCTGCAACTTCAGGATCGCCATGAGTCCCTCGAACAGGAAAAGGCGGGCGTCATCGCCAGAATCGAGGGATTGTTGGTCCGGTACGAGGAATCGGATTCATAAAGAGAGGCGTTCGCGCCCCTTCCGGACTTGGGAGCCATGACTGAAACCTTTGAAGTTCGCATTCGTGGTCAGGTTTTCAAACTGAAATCCCAGGTAAGCAGCGAATACGTCCGCGAGCTTGCCCAATATGTGAACGATGTCATGGGACAGGTGGCGCAGGAGTCCTATATCGCATCCAGCGAACGAACGGCCATCATGGCCGCGCTCAAGATTGCGGATGATTTCCTGCAACACCAGAGATTGGTGTCCAGACAAACGGAAGTCGCGAAAGAGAAGATCAGCAGTCTGATCGCCCACAGCGATCAACTGCTCAAGGGATAAACGATTCATGCCAGCCACCCCTGCGGTGTTCGTGAGGAGACCAATCTCCTGAGCCGATAACTTATGAACCTGGGAACCGTGCCCTGATTGTGGAGTGTGACCCCCATCTGCGGGATTACCAGAAGCAATTATTCACGGATCCACCTTGACAAAAGGGTTCAGAGAGTGAGATCCCACGGCACAGGCGGGGGCACTGGTATGCATGGCGGATACGAAATGGCTTGGGCATGGACCATACAAAGGCCACGTTGCGCCAGCGCCTGAGAGCCGAACGCAGAGCGTTGTCCGCGGAACGGGTGGCCGAACTGTCAGCCGTCATTGTACGTCATGTCGCAAACGCCCCCTTTTATCAACGGGCGCGTCGGATCGGGTTGTACCTCCCTGTTGACAACGAAGTCGATCCCACCTCTCTTTTCCACACCGCCGCTCCGATCGGTCAGACCTGTTTTCTGCCGGTCGTGGATACCAGCACCCGGTCCATGGGCTTTGTCCCCTACCGTCCGGGAGATCCCTTGCGGCCAGGAGCCTTTGGCATTCCAGAACCCGTAACGGCTCCGGATGGAGCCGGAAGTTTGGATATCAACGAGCTGGATCTGGTTGTCCAGCCCTTGATCGGCTTTGACCGCACCGGATGCCGTCTGGGATTCGGCGGCGGGTACCATGATCGTGCCTTGGCAGCGCGAGGCTCCGCCCCTGCCCCGATACGGATGGGTTTGGCCTATGCGTTTCAGGAGACCCCCTCCCTGCCCCGGGAACCCCATGACATCCTGATGGGATGGGTGGCGACCGAACAGGGCATGCTCTGTTGCAACGAGGCTTTTTGACGACTCCAGTGGGTTTTTTGTCATGGCCGTGGGCCGACGAGAAACCTTATAAAGGTTTTTGATATGGATATCCTGATGTTTCTGCTGGGTGTGGCACTGGGTGCCGCCATTCCCCTGATTTTTCTGCATCAATGGCGCCGTCAGCAAACGCGCTCCTTCCAGGAACGGGAAGAGCGGGTCCAACTGATGCTGCGCAGCGCCGAGGAAAAAACCGAAGCCGCCGCCCGGGAAGCCCAGCTGCTGGCCAAAACCGAACGGGTGCGCATCGAGGAACAACTCAAGGAACAATTTCGCGAGCGTCAGGAAGAGCTGGACCGGCTGAAACAACGCTTCGACAAGCGGGAAGAGCAGTTGGATCGAAAATTCGATCAACTGGATCAACGGGAACGGGAGGTGGACCGGCGCCGCAATCAGGTGGAGCAGGATGCCCGTACCCTGGAAACCCGCAAAGAGGCCTGCCAGAAACAGGAAGAGACCATCATACGGCGGCTTGAAGAGGTGGCGGGGCTTTCCACCGAGCAGGCCAAAAACCAGTTGGTGGAGGGACTGCAGGAGGAGGTGCGCCGGGAGGCGGGCAACTTCATGAAGCGGGCCGAAGAAGAGGCCCGGGAAAACGCTGACCGCAAAGCCCAGGAGATCATGGGCAGTTCGATCCAGCGTCTGGCCGGCGAATTCGTGGTAGATCGCACCGTGACCGTGGTGGCGATCACCTCCGAAGAGATGAAGGGACGGATCATCGGTCGGGAGGGACGCAACATCCGCGCCCTGGAAGCGGCCACCGGCTGCGACCTGATCATCGACGACACCCCCGAGGCGGTGGTGATTTCCGGGTTCAATCCGGTGCGGC
The DNA here is from genome assembly GCA_015231755.1 of Magnetococcales bacterium. NCBI lineage: Bacteria > Pseudomonadati > Pseudomonadota > Magnetococcia > Magnetococcales > Magnetococcales bacterium. The sequence goes on from JADGAZ010000003.1 coordinate 190,204, forward strand.
GTCAGGTGGCCCGTCAGGCCTTGGAAGAACTGATCACCGATGGCCGCATCCATCCGGCCCGGATCGAAAGCGTGGTGCGCAAGGCCGAAAAGAACGTCAACAACGAAATCCGGGATGCCGGAGAACGGGCGGTCTTTGAACTGGGTCTGTCCGGCATCCATCCGGATATCGTCAAGCTGATCGGCACCTTGAAATTCCGCACCTCCTATACCCAGAATGTGCTGTCCCACTCGGTGGAGGTGGCCCGGTTCGCCGGCATGATGGCGGATGAGATGGGATTGGATTTCAACATGGCGCGGCGTTGCGGATTGCTCCACGACATCGGCAAGGCGATGGATCACGAAATCCAGGGATCCCACGCGGTGATCGGCGGTCAATTCGCCAAAAAGTGCAAAGAGCATCCCCTGGTGGTCAACGCCATCTGGTCCCACCATTTCGACATCGAGCCGATTTCGGTCTACGGGCCCCTGATCAACGCCGCCGACGCCCTTTCCGCCGCCCGCCCCGGCGCACGTCGGGAAAATGTCGAAACCTACATCAAACGGCTGGAACAACTGGAAGCGGTGGCCATGGAGTTTCCGGGGGTGGAGAAGGCCTTCGCCATCCAGGCCGGACGCGAACTGCGGGTGATGGTCGCTTATGACCGGATCAAGGACGAAGGGGCCATGACCCTGGCCAGCGAAATCGCCACCCGACTGGAAAACGAAATGACCTATCCGGGTCAAATCCGGGTCACGGTGATCCGCGAGATGCGCGCCACGGCAGTAGCCCAATAAGATTTTCACCAATGGGGTCCAGGGGCCAATGGCCCCTGGTGGGATCCAAAGGCGAAGCCCTTGGGACTTTGAAAACATAAAATTTCACATCAAAATTAGAAATTTATAAATAATTTTATGTTTTTAAAGCCAAAACCCTGGAGGAAGAATCCCCCAGACCCCCGCTTTTTTTTCAAAAGTTGACATCCTTCTTCAATCCTCCAAAATCTGTGCGTGCGCAATGACCACCCTGGAAGATCTGCGCCTGACGCTTTTTTTCACAGCCGGTCTTTCCCTCACGGAGTGGGACCGTCTGGGCATGCTGGAACGAGAAACCGCCCTGTATCGCACCCTGCGGCCCCATCTGGGGGGGATTTCGTTCGTGACCTATGGGGACCGACGGGATCTGGAGTATCGCTCCCGCCTGGAGGGTATCGACGTGGCCTGCAACCGCTGGAGACTGCCGGATCTCTGGTATTGGCGCTGGCTGGCGGCGGTTCCGGCCCGCTGGAAAACCGGTGCGGTGATCTTCAAAAGCAATCAGGTCTCCGGCGGGGATACGGCGTTGGCCCTGGCACGACGCTTTCACAAACCCTTCATCGCCCGGTGCGGCTATCTGCATTCGGATTTCACCATTCGCCGCTTTGGTCCCGACTCCCCGCAAGCCAAACGATCCTTGCAACAAGAAGGCAACCTGTTCCGGGCCGCCGACCAAGTGGTGGTGACCACTCCCCTCATGGCCCAGGTGGTCAACGGCATCCATGGGGTGGCCATCGACCGGATACGGGTAATTCCCAACTATGTGGATGTGGATCGCTTTGCCCCGGCCCAACCCGGCACCGTCCACACCCCTGGCAACCGGGTGCTGTTCATCGGTCGTCTGGATGCCCAGAAGGCTCCCCTGTTGCTGCTGCGCGCCCTGGCGGGCCTATCGGCGGAGCTGGTGATGGTAGGGGATGGACCCATGCGCCTTCAGGTGGAAACATTGGCCCAGGAACTGGGAGTACGGGTGACGTTGATGGGGGTTCAACCCCATGCCGCCCTGCCAGACCTGATGCGCGGCGCGGATCTGTTCGTGCTGCCCTCGGATTACGAAGGACATCCCAAGGCCCTGCTGGAAGCCATGGCCTGCGGCATGGCGGTAATCGGTCGTGCCGACGCCCCCGGCGTGCGGGAGGCGATCGACCACGATTCAACCGGTCTGTTGTGCGATGCCACCCCCGAGGGGATGCGGACAGCCATGGCGCGGATTCTGTCGGATCCGCCACTCAAGGCCCGTCTGGGTCGCAACGCCCGCGCCCACGCGGTAAACCATCTCTCCCTGGCGCGTACTGTGGAACGGGAACGGGAGTTGCTGACCGAACTGCTGGCCGAACCCCGCAGGCCGTCGCCTGCCGGAAAACCGGGTTGACAGGCCGACAAAACCCGTCTAAGATTTTCGATATGAGAAACAATTACCGCTCCTCCATTCCCGAACATTGGCACGCCACGTCCAAGGTGTTCATCGCCCTTGGGGATGAACATCGTCAACGCATCCTGCTGCTTTTTGAACCCGGAGAGCGGCTCAATGTGGGCCAAATCGCCGCGGTCTCGACCCTGGCGCGCTCGACGGTTTCCCATCATCTCAAGCTGTTGCGGGATGCCGGGGTACTGCGTTCCGAAAAAATCGGCAAGGAGGTGTGGTTCTGGATCGACCGCAACTGGCTACTGTCCGTCATGGGCAACGTGGCGGATTACATCCGGGAATCCACCTGACCTTTTTTTTGGCTTTACATATCGATCTTCTTCGATATATGATCATGTCCAATTCAATCGCCTCTCACCACCGGGAGTCTCCTCGATGCGTCCACTGATCCGATTTGTCTTGCGTTTCCTGGCCCGATTGCTGTTTCGCGTGCGGGTGGAGGGCCACACCCGCTCTTTCGACACCAACCGGTTGCTGATCGTGGCCAACCACGAATCCTTTCTCGATGGACTGCTGCTGGGACTGTTTCTGCCGGTGGATCCGGTTTTCATCGTCCATACCAGTGTGGTGCGCTCCTGGTATTTCCGGATGATTCTCTCCCAGGTGGATTATCTGGCCGTAGATACCACCCGTCCCATTGCCATGAAACAGATCATCCGCCTGCTGGAGTCGGGACGACCGGTGATGATCTTCCCGGAAGGACGCATCACCATTACCGGCAGTCTCATGAAAGTCTACGACGGACCCGCCTTCGTGGCAGCCAAAACCGGAGCCACGGTATTGCCGGTGCGCCTCGACGGCACGGCCCGCAGCTACTTCGCCCGGGTATCCGGCAAGGCGCCGCGCCGCCTGCTGCCCAAAATCACCATCACCATCCTGCCCCCCACCCGCATTCCCATGCCCGAGGCTCCCTTGGCCAAACAGCGCCGTCACAAGGCCGGAGAAGCGTTGCGACGACTGATGCAGGAGATGCTGTTCGCCGCCCGTCCGCCCCAAACCCTGTTTTCCGCCCTGTGCGACGCCACCGAAATCCATGGCCGTGGCCATCGCCTGCTGGAAGACATCAAACAGATCGAATACCGTTATCAGGATTTGCTCAAGATGTCCCTGATGCTGGCCCGACTGGTGGAACGGGCCACCCCGGAAGTGGCTCCCGGTGGTCGCATCGGATTGTTGCTGCCCAATCTCGCCCCCACCCTGGCGCTGATCTTCGGACTTTCCGCCCGGCAGCGGATTCCGGCCATGCTCAACTACACCGCCGGCAGCGACGGTCTGCAAGCCGCCTGCACCGCCGCCACGATCACCACGGTGATCACCGCCCACGCTTTCGTGGAACAGGCCAATCTGGGCGAAAAACTGGCGGCCCTGCGGAATATACGCATCCTGTATCTGGAGGATCTGCGCCAAACCGCCACCTTGACGGACAAATTGTGGCTCATGGGTTACGCCCTGTGGTTTCCCCGTCGCTTTGAAATCCCCGTCTCCCCGGAAGAAGCGGCGGTGGTTCTGTTCACTTCCGGCTCGGAGGGCAAACCCAAAGGGGTGGTTCTGCCCCATCGTGCCCTGCTGGCCAACATCGCCCAGATCCGGGCGGTGATCGACTTCTCTCCCGACGACAAAATTCTCAACGCCTTGCCGATCTTTCATTCGTTCGGGTTGACGGCGGGATCCCTGCTGCCGATTCTCAGCGGCACCAGTCTGTTTCTCTACCCGTCGCCGCTGCACTACCGGATCATTCCGGAGTTGGCCTATGACCGGGCCTGCACCATTTTATTCGGCACCAACACCTTTTTGGCCAACTACGGAAAATTTGCCCATCCCTATGATTTCTTTCGCCTGCGCCATGTGATCGCCGGAGCGGAAAAACTCTCCGAACCGGTCCGGACCCTGTGGGCGGAAAAATTCGGCCTGCGCATCTTTGAAGGCTACGGCGCCACGGAAACCGCCCCGGTGTTGTCGGTCAACACCCCCATGGCCTGTCGCTCCGGAACCGTGGGACAACTCCTGCCCGGCATCGAATATCATCTGGAACCGGTGCCAGGCATCGAACGGGGAGGCGTGTTGCATGTGCGCGGACCCAATGTGATGGCGGGATATTTCAAAGTCGAACAACCCGGCCTGTTGCAACCTCCGGCTTCCAGCAGAGGCGCCGGCTGGTACGAAACCGGGGATATCGTCGAGGTGGACGATGACGGTTTTCTGCGCATCGTGGGTCGGGTGAAGCGTTTCGCCAAGGTGGCCGGAGAGATGATCAGCCTGGAGTCGGTGGAACGTCTGGCGGCTGCTTCCTCCCCCGCCGCAAGCCATGCCGCCTCCAGCCAGCCGGACGCCGCCAAGGGGGAGGCGTTGGTATTGTTCACTACCGACCCCGGACTCAACCGGGAAACCCTGCTCGCCCAGGCCCGAACCATGGGATATACGGAACTGGCCGTACCCCGCAAAATCGTATCGCTGGCCGCCCTGCCCCTGCTGGGTACGGGCAAGATCGACTACGTGACCCTCCAGCGTCTGGCCCTGGATACCCCATGAATCCCGCCCGTCGCACCCTGCTGACCGGCATGGCCACCCTGTTCGGCTCCCTCAGCGCCGGATGCGCCCTGCCGCGACTGTGGAATCCCTGTCATCCCCGTCTGCCCGACTCCCTGGCCCACCATCCATTGGTCAGCGCCGCCTGGGAGGGGCTGGACCCGGCCCAGGTGTGGGACTGTCATGCCCATATCGCCGGCATTGGGGATTCCGGCAGCGGCATCGTCTTGTCGCCGGAGATGTCCAGCCTGTTTCATCCGATCCAGTTCATGCAACGGCGCTTCTATCTCAACGCCGGTTGTATCCAGGAGACCCCGGGCCGGGTGGACCAAAGCTACGTGGAACGGCTGCGCACCCTGATCGACGACCTGCGCCCCGGTGCCAAGATGATGCTGTTCGCCTTCGACCGGGCCCATGACGCCTCGGGCCGCCCCCTGCCGGAGCAAAGCGCCTTCTATGTGCCCAACGACTACGCCCGCTCCCTGGCCAGCGCCTATCCGCGCCATTTTGAATGGGTAGCCTCCATCCATCCGGCCCGTCGGGACGCGCTGGCCGCTTTGGAACAGGCCAAGGAACACGGGGCGCAAGCCGTGAAATGGCTGCCGCCGGCCATGGGCATCGATCCGGCGGATCCGGTGTGCCAACCGTTCTATCAGGCTCTGGCACGGCTGGATCTGCCCCTGATCACCCACGGGGGCGAGGAAAAAGCGGTCCATGGCGTCGGAAAACCGGAGTTCGGCAATCCTTTGCGTCTGCGGCGTGCCCTCGACAGCGGCGTGCGCACCATCGTGGCCCACTGCGCCTCCATCGGCACGGACCACGACACGGACCATGGGGACCAACCGATATCCAGCTTCGCCTTGTTCACCCGCATGATGGAACATCCGGATCATCGGGAACTGCTGTTCGGAGACCTGTCCGCCATCACCCTGCGCAACCGGGATCCGGAGGTGATCCGCACCCTGCTGAAACGCCAGGAGTGGCATGGACGGCTGCTCAACGGCACGGATTATCCACTGCCGGGCATTCTGCCCCTGATCTCCCCCGCCGCCTTGGCCCGGGCCGGATTGCTCAACGAAGCGGCGGTGCCGGTGCTGAAAGAACTGCAAACCTACAACGCCCTGCTGTTCGATTTGGTCCTCAAACGCCACCTTTCCGCCCACGGAACGCCTTTTGCGACCCGCGTGTTTGAAACCCGCCGCTTTTTCACAAGGAAACAGTCATGAACGCCCATTCCAGTCCATCCGACCTGCTGCGCACCCGTCGTTTTCTGCCCCTGTTCGTCACCCAGTTCTTGGGCGCCCTCAACGACAACGTGGCCAAAAACGCCCTGGTGGTGCTGCTCACCTTTCACGCCACGGAGTGGACATCCCTCATGCCCGAGGTGCTGGCCAATCTGGCGGCGGGAATTTTCATGCTGCCGTTTTTTCTCTTCTCGGCCACGGCGGGACAACTGGCCGACAAGTTCGACAAGGCCAAACTGGCCCGCTGGGTCAAACTGCTGGAAATCCTCATCGTACTGGTGATCGGACTGGGGTTTGTCTGGCACAGCATCGAAATCCTATTTGGCGCCCTGTTCATGCTCGGGGTCCATTCGACCCTGTTCGGACCGATCAAATACGCCATTCTCCCCCAGCATCTGCAACCCGACGAACTGGTGGGGGGCAACGCCCTGATCGAAGCCGGCACCTTTGTCGCCATTCTGCTCGGCACGCTGCTGGGGGGTCTGCTGGCCGGCAGCGCCGGAGCCAGTGGGGTCATCACCCTCACCGGCCTGATCATCGCCGTAACGGGTTATCTGGCCAGCCGCGCCATTCCCACGGCTCCGGCCCCGGAACCCACCTTGCGCATCAATCCCCAATTCCTGGCCGAAACCTGGAAAACCCTCCAACTGCCCCGGTCCAACCGGGCGGTGTTTCTCTCGATTCTGGGTATCTCCTGGTTCTGGCTGTATGGCGCCTTGTTCCTGGCCCAGTTTCCCGCCTATACCCGCAATCTGCTCGGAGGCGGAGAATCCGCCATCACCTTGCTGCTGGCCATCTTCACGGTGGGCATCAGCATCGGCTCGCTGCTGTGCGAACGGCTCTCCGCCGGACGGGTGGAACTGGCACTGGTGCCCCTGGGATCCATCGGACTGACGGTGTTCGGACTGGATCTGGCCCTGGCCTCTCCGGCCAGCAACGCAGTGGTCGCCACCCCTCTGGGAGCGGTCGCGCTGCTGGCCCAACCCGGCACCTGGCGCATTCTGGCGGATCTGGTGCTGCTCGGCACCTTCGGCGGACTGTTCATCGTGCCCCTCTACGCCCTGGTGCAACAACGCTCCGAAGCCAGCCACCGGGCGCGCATCATCGCGGCCAACAACATCTACAACGCCTTGTTCATGGTCTCCGGCGCCCTGGCCGCCGCCACCATGCTGGGCAAAGGCTTGACCATCCCGGCCCTGTTCGCCACCGCCGCCCTGTGCAACGCGGCCGTGGCGGTCTACATCTACGGCTTGCTGCCGGAATTCGTGACCCGGTTTCTGATCTGGGTGGGGTTGCGCAAGGCGACGGAGGAGACGGGTGAAAAGGCTTGAGAAAAACAAAAAAAATGTTATGATTGAACGAAAATCAAAGGAGGTCAAGCCATGAGAATGTCCGAGAAGATCAAACCTGTCCGTTATCTGAAAAATCACGCTCCCGAGATCATGCGTGGCTTGGCCGAAGGCAACGCTCCGCTCATCATCACCCACCACGGCGAAGCCAAAGCGGTATTGCAAGAGATCGAGGCCTACAATCAAACCCAAGAGACCCTGGCGCTGCTCAAGCTCCTGGCCATGAGCAATCGGGAAATCGAAAACAAAGAGATGATGCCGGCCATGGAAGTGATCCAACATCTACGCAAGGCATGATCCCATGCGCTTTGAAGTCTTGATGACCAGGAACGGATACCATCACAGAACATACGACTGACTACGGGGTCAGAGAGTAACGGAGAGCAAACGAAAGGCTTCCTCCTAAAGTGGGATGATTTATAGAGAGTTATGTTAATCATTCGATTCTGAAGAAGAATTCACTGTATGGAATTTGATGCCTACTCTTGATGTTGATCAAGCTTATTACGTATAAGATTATGGATTCTTTTAATAATCATAAGAAGTGTCAGAATAAAATTAGCAGAAATAAAAACTATTACGCTTGAGAACACAACTGGGAATGAAAGACTAACAAACTGAGTGGTTGAGATAATGAGAATCGCAAGAATGGCAATTAAATTTGCATATGAAACATTGGAGAAAATTTCTTTCAGAAGAATTCTTTCCCATTTCTTTTTTTCTCTAACTGCTTCGTCGTCTGATTGGCTTACGGGAGAAAAATTTTGAAATATACTGTAGATCAGAACCAACACATTAATCAACAGACCGACAAAAACAGAAAACGCTGTGATCAGGATAGTGTAAGCTGAGTCAGAAAAAGAAAATTCAAAATAAAAAGAAAAACAACCAAGGATAAACGGGACAATAAAAAATACAAACAAATCCAATAAATTTAATTTATGACCAGATGCATGCCTGAGCGTAAAAATGTGATCTGAGAAAATTTGTCGAACATCTATCTTGCTACTCATTTATCGATATCCCCATTTCTACGGAGAGATCATTGATAATTCTCTCACTGATATTGTTAAGACTATTAAACGTTGGAAACCCATCTTGCCCTTTTGTTAATTCTTCCTCTTCATCCACATCGATACGGACTTTAAATTTTCTTGGTTCAGAAAGACTGACCACTCTTTTTCTTCCGTTTATTTGAATTTCTGCCTTAATATCATCATACTCAAACCCTTCAAATTCAAAAACAGACCCGATTGAGCGATCGCCATTCAAATACTCTGTTAATCTGGCAAATTTGTGAAAAATTGTCTTGTCTTTTGGTTTAAAGCTCACTTCCATTACTCCATCGCGTTCACCAGATCCAAGTTGCAATCTGTCAGCATGATCTGATGGGATGGTGTGCTTAATAAACGCAAGCCTTGCCACATCGCCAGATTTAAGAAGCTTCTTAACCGCATCTTCCGGTGCCAGAGGATTGATCACAATTTTGTAATCAGGATAATCACTACTAAACCTCTCGACAACAATTTTCCTGATCAATTCAAGAATGCCTGAAGGGCCAACAGATTGTGTTAACAATATACCTTTATAAGAATGATTAGGAACAAAGAACCTCCAATAAAACGGAATCATGTCCGCGTCAGTTTTTTTCTTTACATATGATAAATCTCCAGATTCCGCATCTACTATATTACTTTGATATCCATACTGTCCAGATCGAAGGATTCCGCTCAAGCTGGAACCATTATTTATAATATTGCCAACCGAGACAGTCTTCATCAACACAACAAATTTTTTATATTTCTCTTGTTCGATTTCATTGAAATAACCACACACCACATCTATAAGATTGTTAATATCATCAAACCTGCCAAATCTTAACCGGACGTTATGTCTTCTTTCTTGAATTACAATCAAATGTGCAGACAACGAATGGGAATAAGCCATGAAGATTCCTTATTGTTTACGAACGTGTTGACAAAATTTGCGGTGCAAGGCAGCCAAGGTAATCGTGGTATCTGTGCGGTCCCTGCCTGCATCACCACCAATGCACCAAATCAACATCCCAGATAGTCATAAAAATATCACGCACAATTGATATCCAAAGCTGTTAAATAAATTTTCCTTCTCGATTCCAATTGGCTGAGACAGCATCTCCCGATAATGCATGATTAACACGCTTCCAAACGCAGTTTTATGACAAAAAAATCTGAAGTTTCGAATCTGCACGAAGATCGGTATAACTCAAACTAAAAGAATAATTTTTACCCTTAGATAAACACTAATATCTAAATATGGCAAATCATTAGAATTATCAAGAAGGATCATTCCTGTTCAATTTAAACACAGATCCTTATATAATATAAAAAAGGATTAATCAATGCAAAAATCGCTATTATCTATAAAATTATTACAACAATTATATTTCAATTATAAATCAATAAAAAAGAACCAATCAAAATCAAGCCTATCCAAATACTTAATAAAAACACACGCCCATCGTTTCCAAAAAATAATTTTCAATCATCTTTGCTTTTCATGACAAACACCCCCTCAAACACCTTTCACACATCACGTTCACGGAGGATCGGTAATCTCCATCCGCTCCACATCCGCCAGCGTGATGCGGCGGCCATCGAGTGTGTGGAAGGTGCGGCCCTGGATCTTGTTGCGTTGGGCCTGATAGACCGTGGTCTGCATGGTCTGGACATGGATCACCCGCACCTCCACCACCTGATGGGCCGTGTTCCAGTCCTGATAGATGTACCAGGCCATCCAGATGAGGACGATGGTGACCAGAGTCAACGCGGTGGTGCGGAAGGAGCGTTGATGCACCTCCCGGAAACGCAACACGGCGCTGCGCTCGGGGGATGGGGAGAGGGGATCCATCTCCATCGTCCTCCGGGCCTGCCGTCTACCCAGAAAATAGACCCCGAACATCATCAACGCAGGAAGCCAGAATTTCCAGAACATGGTTTTTGCATCTCCCCTTTCGCGATAGTCCCCCAAGGAACCCATTGCCCGATTCCCGCAATCCAGAGTAACATGGATCATTCTGGAATTCGACCACGCTCGACACCAAACAGGAGAGATAGCGGTGAAGGCCAAGGATATCATGGTAACGACAGTGATCACGGCTCCCCCGGAGACCCCGATTCGCGATCTGGCGCGTCTGCTCACCGAAAAACGGATTGGCGGCGTCCCCATTGTGGAGCAGGGGCGACTGCTGGGCATGGTGACGGAAGAGGATCTGCTGGCCCGGGTCAAGACGATTCATCCCCCGACCCTGTTCACCTTTTTGGACGCGGTGATTCCCATCGCCGGGGAACACCGCTTCGAGGAGGATTTGCGCCGCATGGCCGCCTCCACAGCCGAAGAGATCATGACCACCGAGTTGGAAGCGGTAGACGAGGAGACGGATCTGGCGGAAGTGGCCACCCTGATCAGCGATCGGCATGTCTGTCTGCTGCCGGTGCTGCGGGGAGAGGAACTGGTGGGGATCATCGGCAAGCGGGACGTGATCCGGGGCATGCTGGCGGACGGCGTGGCGTGAGTCTGGAGACGGCCCCGACATTGATTTATGTCACCGGTTCCGAGGCCGAAACCGAAGCCTTGGCCTCAGAGCTGGCCCGTTGTCTGATGCCGGGCATGGCCCTGCTGCTGACCGGAGATCTGGGCAGCGGCAAAAGCGTGTTCGCCCGTGGCGTCTTGAGGGGACTGGGGGTGGAAGAGGCGTACATCACCAGTCCCACCTTCACCTTGGTGAATGTGTATGACGAAGGACGCCTGCCGGTGGCCCATTTCGATTTGTATCGGGTGACCGATCCGGAAGAACTGGAACTGGTCGGCATCGAAGAGTATGTGGATGGCAAGGGTGTGGTGATCGTGGAGTGGCCGGAACTGGGAGTTGGACACCATTTCGGGGCCGCCCTCGACATCCGGCTGACGGACGCGCCGGAAAAACCGGAGGAACGCCGCATCACCCTGACCCCCCTGGAACCTTTGAGTCGGGAATGTTTGCATGTCTTCAAGCGACAACGCGCCCCCAGCGGGTCCTGAAATCCTGGTCGCCCCCTCGGCTTTGCGCTTCATCGAGCCGGTTTTAGGCAGCGGGATCACCCTGACCCAGGTGGCGGGGGATGCCTCTTTCCGCCGTTATTTCCGGGTCGAATCCCCCCGCGGACGGTTCATTCTCATGGACGCCCCTCCGGACAAGGAAGACTCGGCACCTTTTTTGGATATTGCCCAATTCCTGCGCAGCCACGGGGTTCCGACCCCCGAGGTGGTGGCGCAACGACTCGATCTGGGCTATGTATTGCTGGAGGATTTCGGCGACCTGACCTATCTGAAGGCTTTGGAACAGGGGGAAAATCCGGATATCCTCTACCGGGCCGCCGTCGAAACCCTGCTCACCCTGCAAGCCACCCCGAAAGATGACCGCTGCATCGCCCACCGGCGCCCCTACGACCGGGAGATGCTGCGGCGGGAACTGGCGTTGTTCACCGACTGGTATGTGGAAGGCATTCTCCGGACCCCCATCACCCCGGAGGATCGTCAGGCCTTCGACGTGGTCTTTCACCGCCTGATCGACGCCATCCTGGAACAACCCTGGACCCTGGTGCATCGGGACTATCACAGCCGCAATCTGATGTGGCGCGCCGCAGGTGTGGGAGTGCTGGATTTCCAGGACGCGGTCATGGGACCCATTACCTACGATCTGGCCAGTCTGCTGCGGGACTGTTATGTGGCCTGGGATGCCCCATTCCGGGAAAAGGTGATGGAATGGTGGTTTGCCGATCCCCGCATCCAGGCCCGCTATCCGGTGGACGGGGCCACCTTCCGGGCCGATCTGGAACGCATGGGTATTCAGCGCAATCTCAAGGCCATCGGCATCTTCGGACGCCTCTCCCTGCGGGATGGCAAACACGGCTATCTGAACGACATCCCCCGCACGTTGGGTTATGTGCGGGAGACGTTGCCGGGGCGTCCGGAACTGGCGGCACTGGCGGGTCTGATCGACCGCTACGCGCCGGGTTGAACCACAAACCAAGACACCATAAACCACCATCATGCACGCCATGATCCTGGCCGCAGGCTACGGCAAGCGGCTGCGCCCCTTGACCGATACGGTGCCCAAGCCCCTGGTGGACATGGGTGGACGCCCCTTGTTGGATCACACCCTGTTGCGGGTGGCGGCCCTGGGGATCCGGCGGGTGGTGATCAACGTCCACCATCTGGCGGAACAAATCATCGCCCATGTGGGGGATGGTTCGGCGTATGGACTGGACGTGATCTGGTCCCAAGAAACGGTGCTGATGGAAACCGGTGGCGGGGTCTGTCAGGCGTTGGGATTGCTGGGGGAGGCGCCTTTTCTGGCCATCAACGGGGATGTGGTCTGGGACATGGACCTGGAACCTTTGATCACCGCCTTTGATCCAATACGCATGGATGGTCTGCTGGGACTGGTGCCGGTACGCGGAGAAGAAGCAGGAGGCGGGGATTTTGTCGTGGATGACCGTGGCCGCCTGCGGCGCGCCGGATCCGGGAATGGGGGGTGGATCTATTCCGGATTGCAGATGCTGCGGCCTTCAGCCTTGCGGGATTATCCGGCGGAACCCTTCTCCCTGAACCGCTTCTATGACGACGCCATGGGCCGGGAACGGCTGTATGGCCTGCCCCTGGAAGGTTTCTGGGCAGATATCGGCACCCCGGAACGATTGGACATCACGCGCCTGGAATGGAAAAACCGGTTTGCAATCGGCGCGGGGTTGGCATATAAAGATTGAGGGTTTATGGACCGACTAACCAAGAGGAACGATGCGATGGACTTCACCCAGGCGCGGGTCAATATGGTCAAATCCCAGGCAGTGCCGAACATGGTACGTGATCCGGCATTGCTGCAGGGACTTCTTCAGGTTCCCAGGGAGGATTTCGCCACCTCCGCATTCCGGGAATTCGCCTATTCGGATATGCCCATTCCCTTGAACGACGGCGGACGGCGCGCCCTGACCCCTGTGCAGATCGGGTGGATGATCCAGGAATTGCAGCTTTCCCGTGGGGACAGGGTGCTGGTGATCGGAGCGGGCAGCGGTTACGAATGCGCCTTGCTGGCGGGCATGGGCATGACGGTGTTCGCGTTGGAATCCGATGCCGAACTGGCCACCCGGGGCCAACAACTGACCGACCCCTCCCAGGTGCAGTGGCGCACAGCCCCCCTGGCGGAAGGATGGAGCGAGGCGGGACGCTTTGACGGCATCCTGATTTGCGGTGCGGTGGCCTCCATTCCCAACCGGATCGTGGGACAGTTGCAAGAGGATGGGGTGCTGGTGGGGATCGTCGGACGAATCGGAGAGGTCACCATGCGCGCGGTGCGCGTATCGGGGATTCCGGTGCGTCAGGAGACCCTGTTCGAGACCGTGGCCCCCTCATTGCCGGGCTTGGGCGATGACGGGAGTTTCCGGTTGTAGTCACAACGTTTATCGGGATGAGACGACCGTGAGTTTGATTGTTCAAAAATATGGCGGAACTTCCGTTGGCTCCATCCAACGAATCCGCAACGTGGCGGCCCGGGCGGTCGCGGCCCAGCGGGCCGGGAACCGGGTGGTGGTCACGGTGTCGGCCATGTCCGGCGAGACCAACCGTCTGGTGGCCTTGGTGGAAGAACTCTCCGGTGGCACCTTCAGCCAGCGGGAATACGACGTGGTGGTGGCCACCGGGGAACAGGTCTCCACCGGACTGCTGGCCATCGCCATCGAATCCCTGGGCGTGCCCGCCCGCTCCTATCAGGGGTGGCAGGTGCGCTTCGTGACCGATGGTGTCCACGCCAAGGCCCGCATCCTGGATGTGGAAGCCGACGCGATCCTGCGGGATCTGGACGCGGGCCGCATCGTGGTGGTGGCGGGATTCCAGGGGGTGGACGACCAGAACGCCGTGACCACCCTGGGTCGGGGCGGCTCGGATACCTCGGCGGTGGCTTTGGCCGCGGCCCTCAAAGCCGATTTTTGCGACATCTACACCGACGTGGACGGGGTTTACACCACCGATCCCCGGGTGGTGCCCAAGGCGCGCAAACTGGATCGCATCTGCTACGAAGAGATGCTGGAAATGGCCTCCCTGGGGGCCAAGGTATTGCAAACCCGTTCGGTGGAACTGGCCAAGAAATACAAGGTTCCCGTGCGGGTACTCTCTTCCCTGGAGGAAGGGACCGGAACTCTGTTGACCGAAGAGGATGATGTCATGGAACAAGTCGTGGTTTCCGCCATTGCGTTCAACCGGGATGAAGCCAAGATCACCATCTTGGGCGTACCCGACAAGCCCGGCATTGCCGCGTCGATCTTCGGCACCCTGGCCGACGCCAATGTCAACGTGGACATGATCGTGCAAAACATCTCCGCCAGCAGCGGCGGCACGGATGTCACCTTCACCGTGGCCAAAGGGGATTACAAACAGGCCATGGCGGTCCTGAAAGAACCCGTGGCCGCCCTGGGCGCCCAGGATCTGTTGGGAGATCCGGATATCGCCAAGGTATCGGTGGTGGGTGTGGGCATGCGTTCCCATTCGGGTGTGGCCCAGCGCATGTTCAAGGCGTTGAGCGCGGATGGCATCAACATACGCATGATTTCCACCTCGGAGATCAAAATCTCCGTGATCATCGACGAAAAATACATGGAACTGGCGGTGCGCTCCCTGCACCAGGCTTTTGAATTGGACAAGGACGCTGGAGATCGTGTCAGAGGCTGATTCCCACAAATCCGGCAAGGGATCGACGACCGGACGTGCCAAATCCTCCAAGGGGGGTGTCTCCCGACCCGAACATCCTTTCGTGGCCGTGTACGACACCACCCTGCGGGACGGCTCCCAGAGCGAAGCGGTGCAGTTTTCCGTGGAGGACAAACTGCGCATCGCGCGGCGTCTGGATCTGCTGGGGGTCGATTTCATCGAGGGGGGATGGCCGGGGGCCAATCCCAAGGATCAGGCGTTCTTCGCCAAAGCCAAAGATCTGAAACTGGAAAACAGCCGTCTGGTGGCCTTCGGTTCCACCCGCCGCGCCCATGTGGCGGCGGAACAAGACACGGTACTCAACGGCCTGCTGGCCGCCGAAACCCCGGTGATCACCATTTTCGGCAAATCCTGGCCCCTGCACGTCACCCGCGCCTTGGGCATCAGCACCCAGGAGAATCTCGAACTGGTCTACGATTCGATCCGGTATCTGAAAGCCCGGACCGATACGGTCTTTTTCGACGCGGAGCATTTCTTCGACGGTTTCAAGGCCGATCCGGACTACGCCCTCCAGGTGCTGACCGCGGCCCGGGACGGAGGGGCGGATGCCTTGATCCTGTGCGACACCAACGGCGGCACCCTGCCCGGCGAGGTGGCGGCCATCATGCGTCAGATCGCCCTGCCGGATACCCGTCTGGGGATCCATTGCCACAACGACGGGGGGGTGGCAGTGGCCAATTCCCTGGTGGCGGTGGAGTGCGGCGCGGTGCAGGTGCAAGGGACCATCAACGGCTTGGGGGAGCGGTGCGGCAACGCGGATTTGACCTCGGTGGTGCCCAACCTGCTGCTCAAAATGGGACGCTCCGTGCGCATGGGCGTGGAGGGCTTGCCCCGCCTCACCGGAGTGAGCCGCTTCGTAGACGAATTGTGCAACCGTCCACCCCAAAAAAATCAACCCTTTGTCGGGGCGTCCGCCTTTGCCCACAAGGGGGGGATCCATGTGTCGGCCATCCTCAAGGATCCCATCACCTACGAACACATCGATCCGGAACAGGTGGGCAACGAACGGCGCATTCTGGTTTCGGAGCAGTCGGGACGGAGCAATCTGTTCTACAAGGTGCGGGAACTGGGCATCGAAGGGGTGAACGCCGAAGATCCCCGTCTGCAAAACCTGCTGCACGAACTCAAGGAGTGGGAGTTCCGCGGCTATCAGTTCGACGCCGCCGAGGCCTCCTTCGAGTTGCGCATCCGCAAGGCCCTGGGTTTGTTGCCGGAGTTCTTCCGGGAACAGGGGTTCCGGGTGATCGACAACCACATGGTGCGGGATGACGGGGAACGGGTCATGGGGGCCGAAGCCACGGTCAAGCTGGTGGTGGGAGGCCAACCGGTCCATTTCGTGGGAGAAGGCAACGGCCCGGTGGATGCCTTGTACACGGTCTTGCAACGGGCCTTGGAATGGCACTATCCGGCCATCAACGCCATGAGCCTGGTGGATTACAAGGTCAGGATCCTGGGTCATTCGGCCACGGGCCGCTCCGGAACCGGTTCCATGGTACGGGTCTTGATCGAGTGGCGGGACGAGGTGCGCACCTGGGGAACCGTCGGGGTGTCGGAACACATCATCGCGGCCTCTTACGCCGCCATCATGGACGCCTTGACCTTCAAGCTCTTCAAGGACGGGGCAACACCCTCTGTTTGATTGGTTGTTTTCAAGTTTTGCTCTTGGCGCATCGAAAAACACAAAGGAAAAGTCGAATCATGAAAAAAATCGAAGCGATCATCAAACCCTTCAAGCTCGACGACGTGAAAGAGGCCCTCTCCGAGGTGGGGATCCAGGGGATCACCGTCACGGAAGTGCGGGGCTTCGGTCGTCAGAAGGGCCATACCGAACTCTACCGGGGTGCCGAGTATGTGGTGGACTTCCTGCCGAAACTGAAAGTCGAAGTGGTCCTGGAAGAGGATCGGGTCGATCAGGCTCTGGAAGCCATCGAACGGGCGGCTCGCACCGGCCGGATCGGCGACGGCAAAATCTTCGTCACCCCGGTGGAACGGGTGGTGCGCATCCGTACCGGCGAGCGGGACTCCAATGCCCTGTAATCGGGAACGGGAAAGTCGACAATCGTTCCCGCCGCGCGCATGAAAAGCGGTCGGGAACTGGGCACGCGATTCGAGCCTGGAGAGGTGATCTTCAGGCAGGGGGAACCGGCACGCTGCATGTACGTCATCCAGAAGGGCCGGGTGGAGATCGTCATGGAGTCGGAGTTCGGGCCGCGCCACCTGAACTCCTTGAAAGAGGGGGATATTTTCGGAGAGGTCGCCCTGTTCGCCGAAAAGGCCCGCATTGCCACAGCCCGGGCGGTCACCGAAGTGCGGGCCTTGCAACTCGACGAAAAAACCTTCCTGAGCCGATTGCATCAGGATCCCTCGATGGCGTTTCGGCTGATTCGCAAACTGGCCCAACGCATCCACGATCAGGATCACGAACTGATGCGTGATCATGCCAACGAGGTGGAGAGCTGCCCGGTCACCGGATTCACCAGCTACATCGATCTGGCAACCTTCCTGGAAACCGAAGTCAAACGGGCCAGACGACTCAAGCAGACCATGGCGTTTGGCATTCTGGTCATCGATGGGTATGCCGCCATCGTGGAACAGTGGGGCGAAGAGATCGGGGAAAACGTGTCGCAACATCTGGCCGAAGTGGCCCGGGAGCATGTGCGACTCACGGATGTGGCCGGTCGTTTTGGCGCGGACCGTTTCGGGGTGTTCCTCTACGAAGCGGATGGCGCGTCGGCGGTGCATGTGTGCGAAAAGATCCGCAGCGTGTTCGCCGAACTGGTCTTCGAGGCCCAGGGAAAAAGTTTTTCCGCTACCCTGACCTGCGGCGTGGCGATCTTCCCCGAGCATCAACTCTCCTCCTCGCTCAATCAGGCGGCGTTCAAGGCGATGATGAAAGGCATGACCCGTGGCGGGAATCGCGTGATCCTGGCGGAACCGGGGGCGAAACGGACGCAAACCGAACGGTGAGCAGCGATGAAACTGGTGGATCAATCCCGGGTGGCCGTGGTCGGGGGAGGACCGGCAGGGGCTTTGGCGGCCTATTTCCTGATGGAGGTCTCCGCCCGCGTCGGTCTGAAACTGCGGGTTGATCTGTACGAACCTCGGGATTTCGCCCGGTTCGGTCCAGCCGGATGCAACATGTGCGCGGGTGTGGTCTCGGAATCCCTGGTGCAAACCCTGGCCGCCGAAGGGATCAATCTGCCTCCACTGGTGGTGCAACGGGGCATCGACTCTTATGTGCTGCATACCAGCGATCAACCGCCAGTGGCCATCGCCACCCCGGTTGACGAGTTGCGCATCGCCACGGTCTATCGGGGCGGCGGACCCCGGGCCCCCGAGGGAGAACAAAAATGGACCAGCTTCGATGGTTATCTGCTGGAGATGGCCCAGGAACGGGGGGTGCGGATCATTCCGCAACGGGTAGCCTCCCTGACCTTCGGGCCGGATGGACGCCCCAGGGTGGGCACCGGCAAAGGAAATCCGGAAAGCTATGATCTGCTCATCGGCGCCATCGGGGTCAATTCCGGCGCCCTGAAGCTTTTCGAGGGGTTGGGAATCGCCTTCCAATCCCCACCGGTGACCCGGGGATTCGTGTCCGAGATCCATCTGGGGGTGGAGACCGTCCAGAAATATCTGGGCAACTCCATGCACATTTTCTTATTGGATATACCAAGACTCAAATTCGCGGCCGTGATTCCGAAGGTGGAGTACGCCACGGTCTGCCTGCTGGGAGACGACATCGACAAGGAGTTGGCCGAACGGTTCATGAACGATCCGGCGACCAAAAGCTGTTTTCCGCCGGATCTGGATTGGCGCATCGGCGAAAAGGCCCAGTGCGGCATGACCGGTCAGGCGTGCCAGTGCGGTCCCCGTTTGAACGTCGGACCGGCGGTGCATCCCTATGGGGACCGGGTGGTGCTGGTGGGAGACGCCGCGGTTTCCCGACTGTACAAAGACGGCATCGGCGCCGCCTACATCACGGCCAAGGCCAGCGTGGTGACCGCTCTTTTTTTCGGGGTGTCAGCCAACGACTTCCGGCGTCGTTATATTCCGGTGGTCAACGGCATCGATCGCGACAACCGCATCGGCACGGTGATCTTCTGGCTGACCGTTCTGTATCAAAAGTTTCTGTTCTTGCGCCGGGGCATGGTCCACATGGTGCGGGAAGAGACGGAAATGGCCGGAGAACGACGGGATATGAGCCGGGTGTTGTGGGATACGTTCACCGGAAGCGCCACCTATCGGCAGATTCTGATGCGCGCCTTGCATCCCCGTTTCATGACCCGGTTGACCTTTGCGACGCTGCTGGCTCCGTTCAAACGCTTCCGACCGGGGTGACGCGCCAGGATTTTCGACTTCGGCATGGTTTTGGTGTATGCTTCATGGATCGGATCATACCCCGTTCATGACACAAAGGATTGGAATCGAGGCCCAATGATCGACCCGTCTGACATGAAGAACCTGAAAAAAACCACCAGAGATCCCCGACAGGATGCCAAACTGCTCAAAATCCTGTTGGAAAACAGTGATGACGCGGTCTTGCTGCTGGATCGCCGGGGCATCATCACCCGCGCCAACGACGCCTTTTCCCTGCTGACCGGTTTCGCCTCCCGGGAGGTGAAAGGTCGGCATGTGCGGCGCTTCTGGTCGGATGCCCTGGCCCGGGAACAACTGCCCCTGATCAACGAAGCCCTGTGGGATTGCGGCTACTGGATGGGCCAGCTTACCTTGCCCCTCAAACGGGGAGGCGACGGAGCGTTCGCGGTCAAGGTGTTGGCGGTGTTGCCGGATCATGGCCGGGTGCGTCTGCTGGTGGTCCAGATGGCCAAAGCCGAACAGGTCAAGCTCCCCCGGCAAACCGCCATGGTCGAAGCCGATGACTCGGCCTGGGACCACCTGACCGGATTGCCCACCCGCGCCCTTTTCCAGGATCGTCTGCGCCAAGCCATTTCCCAGGCCACGCGCCGTCATTACGCGGTAGGTCTGATCTTCATGGATCTGGACAATTTCACCCTGGTCAACGACTCCGTTGGTCGGGAACGGGGGGACGAAGCCCTGCGGGAGGTGGCCCACCGGCTGGCCAAATGTCTGCGCACCAGCGACAGCGTGGCCCGGATCGGAGCCGACGAATTCGCCCTGCTGCTGGTGGATATCGACGATGTTTCCGCCGCGGTACGCAATGTCGGGGTGGTGGCGCGCAAACTCTACGAACTGCTGGACGAACCCATCCATCTGGGCGGCACGGAGATCCGGCTTTCGGCGGCCATGGGGATCACCCTCTGTCCCCAGGACGGTCAGGATCCCCAGCAACTCATGAAAAATTCGGCCACGGCCCTCTCCCACGCCAAACGCAAGGGACGCAACAACTATCAATTCTTTTCCCAGGAGATGACCGAAACCGCCCGGCGCCGCTTCGCCATGGAAAACAGTCTGCGTTACGCGGTGGAACGGGATCAATTGGTACTCTTTTATCAGCCCCAGGTGGATCTCACCAGTGGCCGGGTGGTGGGTGCCGAGGCGCTGGTGCGTTGGAATCATCCGGAACGGGGGCTGGTCTCGCCTTTGGAGTTCATCCCGGTGGCGGAAGAGACCGGCCTGATCCTGCCCATCGGCGAATGGGTGTTGCGTACCGCCTGCCGTCAATTGGCCGCCTGGAAACACATGGGACTGCCCATGATCCGGGTGGGGGTGAATCTCTCCGCCTTGCAGTTCCAAAAACAGGATCTGGTGAAAATCGTCGAATCCTGTCTGGAAGAAACCGGCATCGATCCCAAATATCTGGATCTGGAGATCACCGAAAGCGCCATCATGGAAGATGTGCAAAAGACCGTGGCCGTACTCAACCGGATCAGCGCCCTGGGGGTGAAGCTCTCCATCGACGATTTTGGCACGGGATACTCCTCCTTGAGCCAACTGCGTCATTTCCCCTTCAAAACCCTGAAAATCGACCGCTCCTTTGTCCGTTCCATCGAGGACAACGCCGGAGACGCGGCCATTGTCAGCGCCATCATCGCCATGGCCCACAGTCTGGATCAAACCGTGATCGTCGAGGGACTGGAAACCGATGCCCAGTTGGACATCATGCGGCGTTTGCAATGCAACGAGATGCAAGGGTATCTCTTCAGCGCGCCCACTTCCGCCGAGGAGTTTACCGAAATGTTGCGTCTGGGAACATCCCTGCCCGCCAAGGAGGAGGCATGAACAGCTGCCATCCCCTGGTCAAGGTGCCGCTGGAGTGGACTCGCAAGCTGTCGCGGGAAGAGGTCAATCAACTTCCGGTCAAACGGTGGAATGGACCGATCCGTCTGATCCGCACCGACGCGGAAGCCGAAGAGGCGGTGCAACTGCTGGCCCACGAGTCGGTATTGGGCTTCGACACCGAAACCCGTCCCTCCTTCCGCAAGGGGGAGAACTATTTCCCGGCCCTGTTGCAACTGGCGGGTGCGGATACGGTATTTTTGTTTCAGCTCAGGGCCATGGAGCAATTTTCCTCCCTGGCCGCGCTGTTGGGCAATCCGGAAGCCCGCAAGGTGGGCGTGGGTTTGGATTACGACGTGCGGGCGCTGCAAACGCTGTTTCCGTTTGAGCCCAGGGGATTCGTCGATGTGGGGGATGTGGCCCGTCGGGCGGCCATCGCCAGTCAGGGATTGCGGGGCTTGGCGGCCCATCTGTTTGGATTGCGCATCTCCAAACGGGCCCAATGCTCCAATTGGGACAATGCGGAACTGAAGAAATTCCAACTGGTCTACGCGGCCACCGATGCCTGGATCAGCCGGGAAATCTATCTGGTGATGCAGGAAAAAGGGATTCTGCCCCAATCCTGGGCCGGCTGACGCCTCTTCAGACCAGCCGTCCGCCCTGACCGGAATCTTGGACTCACGCCACGATCCGCGACGCCATTCTTTTAATGCAGAGTCACCGAGGGGGGCTTGTGAATGTTGGCCGGCCACTCCTCCACCTGCAACAACTCGTCGGACAACAGACGGCTCGCCCGATGGTGAATCTCGTCCCACATCAGGGTCAGACGACCCAACTGGGCCACCATCGAATCGGTATCCGCCGTGAGGGATTCGGGTGGCGTGGGCTCCTCGCCGCCCCGAATGGAGGCGATCCCGATCAAAAGCGAACGGCGGGCCTGAGCGGCGATATTGGCGATTTTTTCCAGGGAGTGGTGATCCAGATGGGTCAGATCGGCTTCAAACAGTTTCAGATCCATGATTCATCTCCGGGCTCGAAGAGCGGTCCAACATGGAAGGAGATCCGAATGGAGCTCAGTATTCCATCCACCCGATACTATAATCTGGTTTCCGTTTAAAGACCATGAAAAATACCCACTCGCAACCGGATCGATCAGCGACGAATCGATCATCGACAAGACTGCATCCCACCCCCGTGACCTGGATATGGCTGCTGGTCGCGCTGCTGATCTTCGGGCTGACCAGTCCGGAACTTCACGCCGTGGAACGCATTCCCTTCACCGGTCCCATCCTGCGGGTGGAAAGCGGCATGCATACCGGTCTGATCCGCCGCATCGCCATGGACGCCAACGAACAGTATCTGTTGTCGGTCTCGGACGACAAAACCTTGCGGATCTGGTCCCGGGCGGATGGCAAACTGCAATTGACCATGCGGGTACCCATCGGCCTGACCCACAACGAAGGGGCGCTTTACGCCCTGGCCTTCTCCCCGGATGGACGGACCGTGGCGGTTGCCGGTCAGACCTGTCCGGAATGGGAGGACACGTTTTGCATCTATCTGATCGACATCCGGGGAGGACAGGTGCGACGCCGGATTCTCAATCTGCCGGAAGCCGTGACCCATATGGCCTTTTCTCCCAACGGGGCGTTTCTGGCCGCGGTGTTCGGGGAGAAGGCGGGCATGCGGGCCTACAGCATCCCCAACGGTACCCAGGTCTATGCCAGCGAACCCTATGACGCCCCGTCCAACTGGGTCGATTTCGCCCCGGACGGACGACTGGTCACCACCGCCTACGACGGAGGGGTACGGCTGTACGA
The DNA here is from genome assembly GCA_015231755.1 of Magnetococcales bacterium. Taxonomy (NCBI): domain Bacteria; kingdom Pseudomonadati; phylum Pseudomonadota; class Magnetococcia; order Magnetococcales; species Magnetococcales bacterium. The sequence continues at coordinate 213,337 of JADGAZ010000003.1, forward strand.
CGCCAATTTCCGCCCACGTCTGGCCATGCAGATGGCCAAGGAGGCCAAACCCCATGGGGTGGCCTTCTCTCCGGATGGCAAACGGATCGCCGTGGGTTTCCGGGATCGTCCCACGGTGGCGGTGCTCTCCGCCGAAGACCTGCGCTTGACCCATCTGCCGGATGTCTCCGGGGTGTCGGACAATCTGTGGACCGTGGCCTGGTCCCACGACGGCAAAACCCTCTACGCCGGCGGCGGACACAGCGACAAGGGCCGCTCCCTGATCCGCTGGTGGAATCAGGGAGGAGAACCGGATGCCAGTGGCCGGGGGGATTATGTGGATGTGGCCGCCTCACGGGGCAACGTGATGCAGATTCTGCCTCTCAAGGAGGGAGGATTGGTGTTCGCCGCCGCGGATCCGGCCCTGGGCATTCTGGATGGGCAAGGTTTTCCCCTCTCCATGCACGAACGGACCATCGCCGCCTTTCAGGGCAGCGCCCGTCGTCTGATGGTCTCGGAACAAGGCGAAACGGTGGAATTCGACTACGACACCTCGGGTCAGAACCGTGGACGGTTCGTGGCCAGCAAACTGCTGTTGAAAAACACCAACACCCCCGCAACCGGTCTGCGGGAACCCCGGCTCCAATCCGAGGAGATCCAGGTGACCGGTTGGTGGAACAGTGTCAATGACCCCTTGCAACTCAACGGGCAGGATATTCCCCTGCAGGAAAAAGAGACCCCCCTCTCCCTGGCCCTGGACTTGAAAGACCGTTTTTTCGTGATAGGCACCTCTTTCAATCTGCGCTTGTACACCCGGGACAACACCCTGCGCTGGAAAATCGCCACCCCCGGATCGGTCTGGGCGGTCAATGTCTCCGGCAATGGCCAATGGGTGATCGCGGCCATGGGGGATGGCACCATCCGCTGGTTCGACACCATGCGGGGCGAAGAACACATGGCCTTGTTCGTTCACAAGAATCAGCAAAACTGGGCGGTGTGGTCCCCGAAGAAATTTTTTGCCGTCTCCGCCGGCGCGGACGCCATGATTGGCTGGCATCTCAACCGGGGCAAGGAACAATTGGCCGAATTTCATCCCGTGGCCCAGTTTCCCCAGTTCATGAAACCGGAATTCTTCATGAATTTGTTTCATTAATCAACACGGATACGCGTGGCACGAATCATGCATTCTTGAAGGTCAAAGCAACACAAACGACCAACCCTCTTCACCCTTCAAGCAAAGCATCGGAGACAGGCCATGAAATACGTGGTGGAACTGTTCGACGGCACCAGAGTTCGCGGACTGCTGCTGGATCAAAAACACAAAACCCAACTGCTGGCCGCACTGGAGCAACTGGACCCGGCCCTCGGAGTCGTGGTATTGGACATCACACCCGAACACCTCTGGAAAGCCAGCAAACGGGCCGAACAACAACGCAAAAGGACCGTACCCTGGATGGATCGGGATCGCACCCTGCCCCTGGATCGCATGATGGCCTGACGGCCTGCTGCGGGAAGCAACGGTACACCCCACCTTTTCGCCATCGGGCCGCCGCACGGAGTGGAGAACATGTCACCCTTGACTTTTTTTATCGTTGACGACGACCCGTTCTCCATACGGCTCCACACCAGTCTGCTGGAAGGGGCCGGTCACCGGGTTCTCTCCACCACCGCCAGCAACGAAGCGGTACAGCAACTCCTGGCGCAACCGGTGGATTGCGCCATTTTAGACATCATGATGCCCGGCCTCGACGGCATGGCGCTCCTCCAGAGACTGCGCAGCGAACCGAGCCTGCATCATCTGAAAATCGTCATCGTCTCCGGCAAACAGTTTGAATACGACCGGGAACGGGCCTACGCCTTCGGCGTGGATGGTTATTTGGTCAAACCTGTGGATCCGGCCACGTTTGTTGCCAGCCTTCAGGCCATCATCGCCGACCAAATCGAGGTACGCTATTGGGGCGTGCGGGGCACCCTGCCGGTGTGCGGATCCAAGGCGTTGCAATACGGCGGCAACACCTCCTGCGTCACCCTGGAGTTCGCCCGGGGGGATCTGCTGATCTTCGATGCGGGCAGCGGCATCAAACGACTTTCAGATCACCTGCTGGCCCAGAAACGGTCCCGACTGGAAGGCAAAATCTACATCTCCCACCCCCACTGGGACCACATCAACGCCTTGCCATTCTTTCGACCCTTGTACCAGCAGGGCAACGAATTTGAAATCTGTGGCGCCTCCCACGGCGACACCGACATGCGCGAACTGATCGTCGCCCAGATGGATGGAGTTTATTTCCCCACCAAGATCAATGAATTCGCCGCCAGGGTCTACTTCCACAACCTGCGGGAGGAGAGTTTCCCGGTCTCGAATCGCATCACCATGCGCACCATGCTCCTCAATCATCCGGGCAACTGTCTCGGTTATCGGGTCGAGTATCGGGGACGCTCGGTGTGCTACATCACCGACAACGAGATCTATCCCAAAGAAAGCTCCTACCACAATGCCCACTACATCGGCAAACTGGCGGAGTTCGTCCACAAAACCGACCTGCTGATCATCGACACCACCTATACCGACAAAGAGTACCCCAGTCGCATCCATTGGGGCCACTCGGCGGTCACTCCGGTGGTGGAACTGGCCCATCTGGCCCGGGTCAAGGCGCTGCATCTGTTTCACCATGACCCGGACCAAAACGACGAGGCCATCGCCGCCAAGGAACGGTCGGCAGTGGCCCAACTGCAAGCCCTCAATCCGGAGATTCTCTGTCTGGCTCCCTCCGAAGGCCAAATCTTCCGGATCTGATCCGGTCCAACCGGAAAGGCAGGCCTCAAACCGCCTGCATGGCCTGCAACAACGGTTGCACATCACCCAGATGCATGTCTCCCATGGGATAAAGCATCTGCTCTTCCTTGATGTTGTGCTGACGCATCAACACCATCAACGTGCTGCCCCCCCGGGTGACCCCCGACGCATCCCCCTGATCCACCGCCTGACGCATCTGGGCGATCACCCCCAGCATCTGACGATGCTCCATACGCATCACCGTGGTGGGTCCCTGGGTCATGCCCGTGGCCTGCTCGAAAGCGGGAAAGAAACGCTTCTCCTCCATGTCGAAATGGTGCGCCATGCCCACCTCGAACATCCCGAAAAGCCCACGGGCCTTTTCCATATCCCCGGCGATGACGGCATTTTCCATGGCGGCAAACAGGGTATCGCACCACTCGTGATCCTCCCCCATAAACGCCCCGATCCCCCGCGTCTTCCCCCCGGCGTACCCCCTGTGCAACCGAACCCGCCAGCGGACCGGACCTTTTTCCACAGGACGCCAGTCGAAGCCCCCCCAACGACTCCCCTGCAACCCGCGTAACGCCGCAGACAACTCCGCGTCACACACCACTTCCAGGTCGCCTCCCTCCTTCATCCCCTCGAACGCCGCCGTCAAACGCTCCAATCGCGTCTCAGGGTTCAAGCCCGACAGATCCAAAACTGTATTGTCCATGTCTTGTCCTTGTGATGTTTTCGATACGGTCACGATGACCATTCTCCCCGAGTCATCTTGAAAGATAATCCTCCTGACACCCGGCTGCCTTGACATCCATCAATCCTGATTTCAGGATGAGAAAAAAAAAGTGTCATCCCCTGTTCACCCCTGAAGAAAGATCCCCCCGCCATGCTGCCCACCGCCGGACTCCGCATCGATCAGGCTCCCCCTTTGCACCTCCCGTTCCGTTTTTTTGGAACCGCGCCCCTGTTCACCCTGCTCACCGGCGGCATGCTGCTCTTCCGGGGAGAGGAACTGCTGCTGGCGCCGCTGCTCCCGGTCACGGTGGCCACCTTGCACCTGACGGTGCTCGGCTGGCTGCTGATGGTGATCTGCGGAGCCATGATCCAAATGATTCCGGTACTGGCCGGCATCCCGGTCCCCTGGCCCCGACTGGTACCCTGGGTCCATGGCCTGCTGACCCTGGGTACCCTCTCCCTGTTCGCGGGACTGGCGACGGATCCGGTGCGGCCCGAACCGTTGATCCTGGCCGGAATCGCCCTCGGCTTGGCGATCGGCGGCTTTCTTGTACCCATCGCCATCGCTCTGGTCAAGGCTCCGGCCAAACATCCCACGGTCAACGGCATGCGACTGGCCATGCTCTGCCTGACCGGTACCGTGCTGCTGGGCCTTGTGTTCCTGGGGGAACACGCCCATGGATTCCTCGATGTGGAACGCCGTCTGCTGCTGGGGATCCATCTGTTTTGGGGGCTGATCGGCACCATGGGCACGCTGATCGTCGGGGTGTCGTTTCAGATGCTCCCCATGTTCTATATGACCCCGGCCTTCCCGAATCAAACCGCCAACCGCATCCTGGCCGGAATCGCCCTGTCGATGCTGCTGGAACCCCTGGCCCTGCTGGCCGGAGGGGTCGATCATCCCTGGCTGCCTCTGGCCGCCGCCCTCCCCGGCATCGCCGCCTTGATGCTCTACGGCCATCAGGTGCGCCAGATGCTCCACAACCGCAAACGCAAATTGGTGGATACCACCTTGCGCCTGTGGCTGTTCGGTTTCGCCTGCGGCGCAACCTCCCTGCTGCTGATGGCCCTGTGGCCCTTCACCGATTCGGAGTTGTGGCGCTTCCTGGCGGGAATCCTCTATCTGTTCGGCTGGGTGGGGCCGGTGATTTTAGGCATGCTGCAAAAAATCATTCCCTTCCTGGTTTGGTTCCATCGTTTCAGCACGTTGGCCGGTCTGGTGGAAATCCCGATGATGGATGACCTCTCCCCGGAAAAACCGCTCCGGGCGCAGATGTGGCTGATGATCGCCAGCGCGGTCTGCCTGATCCTGGCCGCGCTCACCGACTGGGAGCCCGTCGCCCGCCTGGCAGGCGTCGGATTGATCGGCGTGGGGACCATCTCGGGCTACGCCCTGTGGTTCGCCCTGCGCATCACCCCCCCAAAGGCCCCGGAGATGCCCGACTTCGCCAGCTTCTTCAAGGATTCGTTCCCGTTGCCAAACAATAAAAAGGAATAATGAAATACTATAAATCATTAAGAATGCCGAGAACAAAACCGATCAGGAAAACAAGGCAGAAACTTCAATATGGATTCTTCGGCGCCACCGACTCCATGATCCGCAGCATGCTGGCCAGTCTGGACGCCGCGATCGCGCCGCGATCCACCGCCGCCCGGAGGGCGCAACCCGGCTCCCGTTGATGACGGCAATCGGTGAAACGACAGCGCCCCAGATAAGGCAGCATGTCCACGAAGAGTCCAGGCACCTCCTCACGGGTGACACCGTGCAGACCGAACTCCCGCACCCCCGGAGAGTCGATGAGCCATCCCCCGGCGGGCAGACGATACAGCCGGGCCGTGGTGGTGGCGTGACGCCCCTGATCGGTGATGGCGTGGACCTCGGCGGTTCTCATGGTCTCATCCTGGATCCAACAGTTGACCAGGGAGGACTTGCCCACCCCGGACTCTCCCACGAAGACCGAAGTCAACCCCCGCAACGCCTGTTCCAGGGGTTCAAGCCCCTGACCCGACAGCGCCGAAACCCGAAAAATCGCATATCCCATACGCCCATAGGGGGCCATGGCCTCCTGCTCGGCAGCCGGATCCTCCACCCGGTCGATCTTGTTGATCACCAGCATGGCCTCGATTTCGGCCTTGCGGGCCGCGGCCAGATAACGATCCACCAGACCGGTGTTGAGATTGCCACCCGCCGCCACCACCACGATCCGGTCCACATTGGCCGCCACAGTGAGCAGACGCTGATAGGGGCCGGGACGCCGCAACACCGAACGACGCTCGTGCAACGCCACGATCACCCCCTGGTTTTCGCCGACCCGTCGCCAGACAACCCGGTCTCCGCACACCGGCTCATCCAGCAACGCCTCCCGCACCGCGCAGCGGAACCGTTCTCCCGCCTCGTCTTCCACCTCGACATTCAAGCCGAAGTGGGCCACCACCCACCCCTCCTCCCCGGATCCCGGTTCTCCCACCCCCCCGACCACTGGGGGATCCTCCCCCTCCACACCCCCGCGACCGACACGGGCGGTACGCATGCGTTCCATTTGACGCAAAGACAGATGTTTATCACTTCTTTTTCGTGGCATGAACCGACCATTTTCAGTTAATATCCAATTCAACAGAGTTCAAACACTATGACCCCCATCTTTGGTCCACGTCAATGAAACCGTGCGTTCCATCCGTCCTGTTGCGCTCCGTGCTGTATGTCCCGGGCTCCAACACAAAGACCCTGGCCAAAGCCCCCACCCTGAACGCCGATTGCCTGATCCTCGACCTGGAAGACTCCGTGGCTCCGGAAGCCAAAATCCAGGCCCGTTTCAACGTGCTGGAGACCCTGCAAGCCACCGGATCCAATCCCCACCCCTTGCGGGTGGTGCGCATCAACGCCATCCACACCGATCTGTGGACCGACGACCTGAACACCATCCTGCCCGGTCGTCCCGATGCCGTGGCCCTCTCCAAAGTCGAATCTCCCGCAGACCTGGAAGGTCCGGCCCGACTGCTGCAACAGCACCCCCCACCCCATGGATCCCCCTGCGGCCTGTGGGCCATGATCGAATCTCCTCTGGGGGTGCTCAACGCCCTGGCCATCGCCCGTCATCCCCTGGTCACCTGTCTGGTGATGGGAACCTCGGATCTGACCCGCGCCCTGGGCATTCCCGGCGACCCCCAACGCGTCGGACTGCGCCACGCCCTGCAACACACCCTCCTGGCCGCCCGGGCCGCCGGAGTTCCGATCCTGGATGGAGTGTTCGTCAACATACGCGACGCCGAAGGTTTTGCCGCCGAATGCCAAGAGGGAACCATGCTGGGCTTCGACGGCAAAACCGTGATCCATCCCAGCCAGATCGAACCGGCCAATCAGATCTTTCTCCCCTCCGAAGCCGCCGCGCAATCGGCCCAACAGCTCCTCGACGCCTGGAACGCAGCCCGCGCCCGTGGCGAAGAGATCTGTGTCGTGGAGGGCCGTCTGGTGGAACGCCTGCATGCCGATCAGGCGGCCAAATGTCTGGCACTCCGGGAATTGGCACAAAATAAACATTAGTAACCATTCATGTTTTGTGTTCACGTTCCAATTGACTTAATCTTTGGCCAAAACAGATCCATGTCACACAATCGGGGTGCATGATGAAACTGCAACAGAAAACCTCTCTTTTGGCCATTTTTCTTTTCGGAACCCTGGCAGTTCTGATCATCGCCATCAGTCTGGTGTCGTTCCGACAATTTTCCCTCTCCACAGCCAGCGAACAGGTACGAACCGTCGCAGAAGTGGTGCGGGTGAGCCTGACCGAATCGATGATCAATGGCGTGATCGACAAACGGGGCACCTTCCTCAAACGGTTGGCGGAGGTGGAAGGATTGCTGGTGGCACGGGTCATGCGGTCCCCCGAGGTGGTCCGCCAGTTCGGACAAGGGCTGGACAGAGAACAAACCGTGGATGCGGTGGAAAAACGGGTCATGGAAACCGGAGTCCCGTTCTTCGGCATCGTCACCAATGAAATCAATCCCATCTTCCGCGGCACCATTCCCTTCATCGCCAACCAGACCGGGGAACCCAACTGCCTGCAATGCCACTCCACCCCCAATGGCGCGGTGCTCGGGGCCATCACCATTCACATTTCCATGGACCAGTTGCAGTCCAAAGCCCTGATCACCATCGCCATCATGACCGGGATCATCGTGCTGTTCGCCATTTTCCTGACCATCTTCTTCCGCCGCCAGATGTCCCCGGTGATGGCCACGGCCATCGAGGTGCAAAGCGTGGTGGCCAAGGCCAAGGATGGCAACTTCATCGGTCGCATCCAGTATACCGGCGATGACGAAATGGGGGACATCTCCCGGGATCTGAACCAATTGATGGAACACCTCCACGACAGCCTCGGCACCATCACCCACGATGTCTCCAAACTGCTGCGCTACGAGGCGGAAGGCAATACCAATCTCATCACCACCACCACGGAAATGGTGGAAACCCTGCTGGAAATCTCCCAGTTCAAACAGGCCGTGGAAGAGGATCGCACCAAAGCCGAAGTCTACTTCCGCATCGCCCATGTGCTGAGGGAACAGTTCGGAATCCGCACCGGCACCCTCTACGAAGTCTCCAGTCCGGGCATGAACCACATGAAACCGGTGGTGGTGGATGGAGAACTGGATTCCACCTGCAAGTGGTGCAACGCGGAGATCCTGTTCCAGGCCGACTCCTGCCGCGCCAACCGCACCGGTCATGTGATCGACTCCATCGAAACCGAAATGATTTGCAGCCAGTTCAGACATGTCCACGACCAACCCGGTCTGGGTCACATCTGCATACCGGTCTTCCATTCGGGCACGGTGGGCAATGTGGTACAGATCGTGGTGGAGCGGATCCATGGCCCGATGTACCAACGCCTGTTACCCTTCATCGCCGCCTATCTGCGGGAATCGGCCCCCACGGTGGAAGCCAAACGACTGCTGGACACCCTGCGGGAATCGGCCCTGCGGGATGCCCTCACCGGACTGCACAACCGTCGCTTCCTGGAAGAGTACGTCGGCACCCTGGAAGCCACCACCAAACGCAAAAAGAGTCGCCTCTCCGTACTGCTCATGGATATCGACCACTTCAAGGAAGTCAACGATGTGTTCGGTCACGACGTGGGGGATACGGTGCTGCGGGTGGTGGCCAAGGCTCTGGGTGCCCAGGTGCGCACCTCGGACATGGTGATCCGCTACGGCGGCGAGGAGTTCCTGGTCATCCTTCAGGAAGGGGAAGAGTACTCGGGGGAACGCATGGCGGAAAAACTGCGGCTGGCGGTGGCGGCCCTGAAGATTCCGGTGTCCAGCGGCATCATGCGCAAGACCATCTCCATCGGGGTGGCGGGATTCCCCTCGGATGGCGAAGACATCTGGGAAGTGATCAAATTCGCGGATCTGGCCCTCTACGACGCCAAACACAGCGGTCGCAACCGGGTGGTGATCTACACCCCGAAACTATCCAACAAGGAGTGATCCCCACTCCCGCCCAATCTGCAACAGCCAAGGGTGAGTCCTACCCCTCACCCTTGGCCACCCAACCGACCACCTCCCGACCCGCACGGCGCATCCCCACAAACCGGTGGCCATTGACCCGACACCATGCGGGCAGGTCATGCTCCAGCCCCGGATCCGTGGCCCGCACCTCCACCACCTGATCCGGTTCCAGGTTGCGGATGGCGGCATCCACCTTGATGATCGGCATGGGACACAACAGACGACGGGCATCCACCACACAGGCGGGAATGGGCGGCTCGAATTCGCTCTCAGAGACGCTCAAACATACCACTCCTCTTGAATCTCATGGGCAGGCATGGGGACCACCAGATGGGTCTCCTTGCGGCCTCCCCCGGAATCCACCACCATGGCCACCTCGGGCAATTCCCGCCCCTTGCCGAAACGGGCGGCGAGACGACAGGCCATCACCAGATCATCGGCAGAAGGGGTTCCTTCCACCAAGGTGACCGGACCCGGCAGATCCCGGGCGCGTACCAAGGCCCTGCCCTCCACGAAACCGGAGAGAAAATGGTTCTCCGACTCATCCCGACCGATCACCAGCTTGAAATGAGGCGCAGGCCGCAGATGACGACCGGCCTTGAGCAGCAGGATATCCTCCATGGCATAGGCGCGGCTGCCCCGGTACTCCCACAGATCCCGCAACTTGCGGGCATAATTTTCGTCGGTGAGAAAACAACATCCCCCGGCTGGAGAAGGATAGTCCTGAATGCCCATCCGGGCGGCCAGGGCCATTTGCGGTTTGCGGTTGCGACCGGAAAAGCCCATCAGTCGGTCCCGATCCACCCATCCGCGTTTTTCCGGCTCGGTCAAAGGCATGCGCAACGCGGTCAGAGGTCGGAGCAGCCATCCGCCGGCTCCGGATTCCCGGTCGATGACGGGAAAGGTGTCCCGGCGCTGGCTCATGGGCCGCTGTCCCAACACCTCGCCGGTGAACAGAAAATGAAACCCCATGGTCTGCATCATCTCGAAGGCTTTTTGCACCATGAAGATCTTGCAGTCCAGACAGGGATTGAGATTCTTGCCATAACCATGCTTGGGATCGGTGACGATGCGCACATAGTCTTCGGCGATGTCCACCAGATGCAGCCGAATGCCCAGATTGCCCGCCGCGTGCAGGGCGTCATGTCTGGGAGGCTGGGCCCCCGGCTTGGGATTGCGCATCGCCCCGGTATGGGACTGGATGCAAAACCCGGTGTGAAAATTGACACATTCGACCTCGATCCCCTGATCCATGAGCAGACGGGCGGCCAGGGTGCTGTCCAACCCGCCGGAAAGCAGTCCCAGGGCGCGTAGCGGAGTCGGACGATCGGTTGTGGAGGGCATGTTCATGGCTGTTTCATCCAACGGGCGGCGTCCAGGGCGTGGTAGGTGAGGATCATGTCCGCTCCCGCGCGCTTGAAACCGGTCAAGGTCTCCAGCACCACCCGGGGTTCGTCGATCCAGCCATTGGCGGCGGCGGCCTTGATCATGGCGTACTCCCCGCTGACATTGTAAACCGCCAAAGGCAGTTGAAAATGATCCCGCAACTCCCGCAGAATATCCATGTAGGCCAACCCGGGCTTGACCATGAGCCAGTCCGCCCCCTGTTCCACATCGTAAGTCGCCTCCCGCAGGGCCTCGCGCCGGTTGGCCGGATCCATCTGGTAGGCGCGCCGGTCCCCGAAGGCAGGAGTGTTTTCGGCGGCGTCGCGAAACGGACCATAATAAGCCGAGGCGTATTTGACCGCGTAGGAGAGAATCGGCACCCCACTGTGACCCGCCCCATCCAACGCGTGACGGATGGCTCCCACCATGCCGTCCATCATGCCGGAAGGGGCCACCATGTCCACACCCGCGTCGGCATAAGAGACCGCGGCCCGTCCCAGGAGCTCCAGGGTGGCGTCGTTATCCACTTCCTGGCCGCGCATGACGCCGCAATGGGCGTGATCCGTGTATTCGCACAGACAGGTATCGGCGATCACCCAGAGGTCGGGAAGCGCCCCTTTGATGGCGCGAATGGCTCTTTGCACGATTCCTTGCGAATCCAGGGCATCCGAACCCATGGAATCCTTGATTTTTGGGATGCCGAACAGGATAATTCCCCCAAGCCCCAGATCCAAAGCCTCCCGTGCCACGGGCAAAGCCTCGTCGATGGACAGTTGCGCCACTCCGGGCATCGAGGATACCGGCCTGCGTACCCCCTCGCCGGGAACGATGAACAATGGCAATACCAGATCTTCCGGGGCCAGACGGGTCTCACGCACAAGACGACGAATGGTCGGCGTGCGACGAAGTCGCCGGGGACGATGAACAAGCGAAGCGGTCGGCATGGGTGGGGATTCACTCCAACGGTCAGGATGGATTAAACAGAATCCCGAAATTATGAAGCGATTTTTCGTCCGCCCGCAAGGCGTCTCCAAAAAATCGCCCACTTGAGAACCAAACGCGACGCATGGACCGAAACAGCGCGCGACAGGAAAAAATGTGACATGGTGCAACGTATCGGGAATCGACTGCTGGTCGCCGCACGCAGTGACGTCGGGCGCGTTCGGACACTCAACGAGGATTCCTTTCTGGTCGATGACCAAATCGGTCTGCTCATCGTGGCCGATGGCATGGGAGGCCACGACGCCGGCGAAGTGGCCAGCAAACTGGTGGTGGAATCGATTCGTACCACCTTGAGCCACTTTCCCCGCTCTGACCCGGGCCACACCGCTCCCCTGCTGAGATCCGGCGCATCCAACCCGGACTCTTCCCTTCCGGGCTCCAACAGACTTGGCGCGTTCCAGGACGAACCCACCGTCGATGACGCCCCCAACCCGATTCTAAGCGTGGTGCAATCCGCCATCAACCGGGCCAACGCCGCGGTCAACGGGGCCAACGTCTCCCGCGGCTACCCGGACGGCATGGGCATGGGATCCACCCTGGTGGGCCTGTGGTTGCCGGAATACAGCGAACGGCCCGTGGTGTTCCATGTGGGAGACAGCCGGCTCTATCTCTTCAGCAAAGGCACGCTGAACCTCGTGACCCAGGACCACTCCATGTATCAGCAGTGGCTCAACTTTGGTTCCCGGGGACACCCGCCGGCACAAAACATCCTGCTTCAGGCCATGGGTCCCTCCAACTTCGTGACCCCGGATGTCGCCTTCCAGGATGTCGCCCCCGGAGATATCGCCCTGCTGTGCTCGGATGGGTTGAGCGGCATGATCACGCCGGCTAAAATCACCGCCGTTTTGAACGAAACCAACGAAACCAATCTGGATGACGCGTGCCAACTCCTGATCGAACTGGCCAAACGGGCCGGCGGCAAGGATAACATCACCGTCATTCTGGGTTATTTTTCGTGATCCATTCCAGACAACCAGACGTCAAAAACCGAAGAGGCCTCTCATGAGAGAAAACGCCAAGTTGGCCATTATGTTCGCCGACATCGCGGGCAGCACCAAACTCTACGAAACCATCGGCGACGCCAAAGCCCGCGAAATCACCTCCCGCTGCATCGAACTGCTCGGAGGCATCACGAAATCCCATGGGGGACGGGTGGTCAAAACCATCGGCGACGAGGTCATGTGTACCTTCCCCAGCGCCGACGCCGCCGCCGAAGCCTCGGTCCAGATGCAAGAGGACGTGGCCGCTCAGGCGGTCCGCTGGGGCACCGCCCTCAAAATTCGCGTTGGCTTCCATTTCGGGGATGTCATCAAGGAGAACAACGATGTCTTCGGCGACGCGGTCAATCTGGCCGCGCGCATGGCCGCCCAGGCCAAAGGGGATCAAATCATCACCACCGGCGATACCCTGGAGGTCATGAGTCCCCATCTGCGCATGGACAGCCGAATGTTGATCACCACCACGGTCAAAGGGAAATCCAAACCGATCCAGATCGTGGAACTGACCTGGGGCGAAGAGGAGGAGCTCACGGTCATGGGAGGACTCTCCCCCGCCATCGTCGCTCCCAAAACCACCCCTTCCATGGTGGTCTCCTTCAACGACGAAAGAGTCATCCTCAGCGAAACCCAATCCGTGGTCAGCTTCGGTCGCGGCTCCACCAACACCTTCGTGGTGCCGGACAACATGTCTTCCCGGGTCCACTCCCGGGTCGAATACCGTCGCGGCAAGATCTACCTCGTGGATCAAAGCACCAACGGAACCTATGTCATGAACGCCAAAGGTCAACAGACCTTCGTGCATCGGGACGAACTGCCCATCGAAGGTTCCGGCGTGATCGGCCTGGGTCGCATCGTCACCCCGGACGATCCTTTGGCGGTCCACTACAAACAGTAGACACCCCGCACAAGGCCAAACAGGATGGTCATGGGATCACCCCAAAAACAGGCACCCCCCCTCTGACCACCCCTTTTCCTTCCGCCCCGCACCCCAGACGACTGCGACGGCTCAGTCCAGGAACACCTCCTCGATCGACTGGGCTGTCAGGATACGCGGGGTCCAACGTTCCAGCAGGGGCGTGTCCGCCGCCTTGACCCGGGAAAGAATCGACTCCGGCACCACACCAAAACGGGCGCTCAACAGGCACAACACAATGGCGCGTTCCCCTTCCCGCAGACCTTCCTGCAATCCTTCCAGAATGCCCTCCTGACGGCCTTCCTGACGGCCCTCCTGACGGCCCTCCTGAAGCCCCTCCTGAAGACCTTTCTGACGGCCTTCCATCAACCCGGCCAGATGCGCTTCCCGTTTCCACTCCCTGACCCATTCATCCACGGATTCCGCCAACATGGTATGCACCTCCATCAAATCGCTCATCTCGGGGATCACTTCCGCAACCGCATGATGCTGTTTGGCCATTCTCGGCAGCAGGATCCGATTCAACCACAAGGTGAAGGCGCGGCGCAGCTCCTTTTGTTCCGGGGCGCGCAACCACGCATCCAGTTCCAAAATCACCTGCTTGACATCTTCGATATGACGGCTTTTCTCCAGCCGAAACAAGGCCGCCACCACGTTACCCATAGGTTGCAACGCCGATTCCGGCGTCTGCTGCGCGTTTACCAGCAGATAACGCATGCTGGGACGATAGCGCTCCATGCCGGGAGGATACTCTTCGATCAGGTCCGCCACGTCCATGGCCGCTGTCCAGCGTTGTTTGCCATTATACAGCACAATGACCAGCACGGGGGGAAATTTCTGACCCACCCCGATCCGGCCAGACTGACGCAAGTCCTGATAAAACAGCATGGTGTACAAATCATTGCGCACCGCCATGATGCCATCCACCGTGGATTGGGGCTCCAGGATCAAATAGAGGTAAAGCCAACGGGCGTGGTCGCGCCATTGAACTTTCCAGACCAGATCATCGATCCGCTTGCGGAAGTCATCGGTTACATAGACCGGATTGACCTTTTCCAGCGTGGCAAAATCCAGCCCCGTCACCCACTCCTCGTGGACAAAGCCGGAGACGAGATCCTCGACCATACGCGGATGGGAAAACAGTTTGGTGTAACCCAGATCATGGGCGTTCATGAAGCAATCGGATCTCCTTGCCGGATCGATGATCCGCAAGCACCGGGCAAAAAAGGCTACCGGTGATACGGCACCCCCCGCAGAAGGGTCATGGCACGGTACAGTTGTTCCAGGATCAACACCCGGACCAGCATGTGGGGATAGGTCATGGGACCCAAAGAGAGGATGAACGCGGCGGCGGATTTGACCGCCGGGTCCAGCCCATCCGGCCCGCCGATGAGCAGCACCAGCTCGGAACAGGCATCCTGCAACCAGTGATCCATCTGGCGGGACAACTCCGGGGAGGAGAGGGTCCGACCCGAAGCGTCCAAAGCCACCACCAAAGCGCCGGGAGGGATGCGGGCCAACAGGCGTTGTCCCTCCCGTTCCATGGCCTGACGGGGTGTCATCCCCTTGTCGCGTTTCTCCTCGGCCACGCATTCGACCCGCGTCGGGACAAAGTGATGCAACCGCTCCCGATACTCTTCCACCAGATCCCGGATCGGGGACGGCATGACGCGCCCCACGGCCAGGAGGGTGATTTTCATGTCTTGACCGGAGAGGAACGATCCTTGCTGTCCTTCCCTTTGTCTTTGTCCTTGATTTTATCTTTGTTCTTGCCTTTATCCTTCCGCTTTTCCGGTTTCGTTTCCGGTTCTGTTTCCAAATCCTCTTCCCAATCTGTTTCCGAATCCGCTTCCGAATCCGCTTCCCAATCTGTTTCCGAATCCGTTTCCGAATCCGCTTCCCAATCTGTTTCCGAATCTGTTTCCGAATCCGCTTCCGAATCCGCTTCCCAATCTGTTTCCGAATCCGAATCCATTTCCGGTTCTTTTGGCTTATCTTCGCGCACGGGACGGGCCTGGGGACTCCACAGTTTCTCCAGGTTATAAAATTCCCGCACCTCCTGAAGGAAGACATGCACCAAAACATCCCCCAGATCCACCAGTACCCAAGGAGCGCTTTCGGTCAATCCCTCGATGCCGCGCACATGGATTTTTTTCTCATGGGCGTACAGCAGCACCTCGTTGGACAAAGTGGAGACATGGGTGGAGGAGGTACCGGTGACAATCACGAAAAAATCCGCGAATCCGGAACGTCCCGCCAGGTCCACCAGCACCACATCCTGGCCTTTTTTGTCATCCAGCCGTTTTACCAGGTCGGCAGCCATAGCCGCGATCTCGGGTTTTTTCGTCACTTAAGGTTCACTCCAAGGGTTGAAGGGGAATCCACGCCGCAGCCATAAAGACCATGGGCACGGGCGTGTTCGATCACCGCATCCGGGGTCAGGGAACGCAGGTTTTCACCGGTTTGCAGTCGCCGCCGCAGCTCCGTGGAGGCGATGTCGAGCTGGGTGACCGGCAATGAAAAAAATCCATAACGACCTAGCCGTTGCCGATCCAAATCCGGCGCCGCAGCCACCCGGAACCGCTCCAGGTAGTCCAAAGCCGGACGCTCCGGATCCGGGACCAGGGAAAAACCGGGACGGGTCATGAGACAGACATGGGCCAGTTCGATCAAACGCCACCACTCCCGCCACAGATGCAATTCACGGGAGATATCGGCCCCGATCAACAACACAGGCTCCTCATCCGGGAAATGACGATGCCAGGCAGCCAGGGTTTCCACCGTATAGGAGACCCGCGGAGAGGCGGCCTCGATCTCCCATAAATCAAAGTCCGCCCAATCGGCCACAGCCAGCCGCACCATGGCCAACCGGTGAGCCACCGGGGCCAGGATCTCCGGTCCCTTGAAAGGGTGAACCCCGGTAGGAATCAGGACCACCCGATCCAATCCCAACGCCTCCATGGCCTCCCGGGCCGGGTGCAGATGACCGTAATGGGGCGGATTGAACGCGCCGCCCAACAGACCCGTTTTCAGGGTCATTGGCGCAATTGACCGTCCCCAAGCACGATGTATTTCAGACAGGTCAACCCTTCCAGCCCCACCGGACCCCGGACATGCAGCTTGTCGGTGGAAATGCCCATTTCCGCGCCGAGGCCGAACTGGAAGCCGTCGTTGAAACGGGTGGAGGCATTGACCATGACCGCCGAGGAGTCCACCTCCCGCAAAAACCGCATGGCGCGGGGGTGATCCCGGGTGACGATGGTTTCGGTATGGCGGGAAGAGTGGGCGTCGATGTGGGTCAGAGCCTCATCCAGGGTGGCGACCACGCGGATGGACAAAATCGCGTCCAGATATTCGGTATCGTAATCTTCCGGGCCCACCGGCACCACCGGGGCCGCTGTCCCCACCAGGGCACGGGTCTGATCGCAGCCCCGCAGCTCACAACCCGCCTCGCTCAACAGACGGCAGACCCGGGGCAAAAATTCCGCGGCCACGGCCTGATGCACCAACAAAGTCTCGGTGGCGTTGCACACGCCGGTCCGCTGCATCTTGCCATTGAAGGTCAACGCTTCGGCCATCTCCAGATCGGCGTAGCGGTCCACGTAGGTGTGACAGATGCCATCCAGATGTTTGATCACCGGGATGCGGGACTCCTCCATGACACGACGGATCAACCCCTTGCCCCCCCGGGGAATGATGATATCCACATGGCGGTCGCACTGGAGCAACGCCCCCACGGCGGCCCGGTCGGTGGTGTCGATGAACTGCACCGCGTCGGCGGGCAAGCCGGCGGCGCTCAATCCCAGGGCCAGACGTTGGGCGATGGCGCGATTGGAATGGATCGCCTCCGAGCCGCCCCGCAGGATCACGGCGTTGCCCGACTTGACGCACAACGCCGCCGCATCGGCGGTGACGTTGGGACGGGACTCGTAGATGATGCCGATCACCCCCAAAGGAACCCGCATCCGACCCACCAGCATGCCATTGGGTCGGGGTTTCATCTCGGTGATCTCCCCCACCGGATCCGGCAACGCCGCCACTTCCCGCACCCCGTCGGCCATGGACTGGATTACCTTGTCGGTGAGGCGCAAGCGGTCGATCATGGCCGGCTGCAAGCCATTGGCCTGGGCTGCGGCCAAATCCAGGGCATTGGCGGCCTGCAACGCCTCCCGGTCGGACACAAGCTGTTCGGCCATGCGGGCCAGGGCGAGATTTCTGGCCTTGCCGTCGATGGCCGCCATGATACGGGCTGCCGCGCGGGCCTTTTGGCCGATTCGTTCCATCATCCCGTGGGTATCGGTCATGCTCGTTTCACTCCTGTTGAATGGCGGCGGAAACCCGCAACTCCCGTGTCAGGACCAGGTTGTCCCGGTGGATCACCTCCTCGGCCCCGAGGTATCCCAAAACCCCCTCGAACTGTCGGCTGTGACGTCCGGCGATGCAGGCGAGATCGCTGCTGTTGTAATTGACGATGCCCTTGGCCACCTCCTGCCCATCTGGCGACTGGCAATGGACCACCGCGCCACGGGCGAAATCCCCCAGCACGTCGGTGATCCCCTTGGCCAGCAGGCTTTTGCCCTGGAGCAAAGCCGCCGAGGCGCCGGCGTCCAGCAGGATCTCCCCCCGCCCCACGCGGGCATTGACGATCCAACGCTTGCGGGCGGGCAGAGGATTTTCCAGGCCCAGAAACAAGGTACCCACCGGAGTCGCGGCAAACACCTCGGAGATGGGATCTTCCCGGAAACCGCTGGTCAAAACCATGCGACAACCGCTGCGGGCGGCCATGCGGGCGGCCTTGATCTTGGTGGCCATGCCACCCTTGCCCACCAGCGAGCCGACACCGCCGGCCATGGATTCGATTTCGGGGGTGACCCGCTCCACCAGAGGGATGAACCGGGCGGAAGGGTCGATGCGGGGATTGCTGTCGTAGAGTCCATCGATGTCGGAGAGCAGAATCAGCAGATCCGCATCCACCAAATCGGCCACGTTGGCCGAAAGGGTATCGTTGTCGCCGAACTTCAACTGGTCGGTCATCACCGTGTCATTTTCGTTGACGATGGGAACCAGTCCCAATTCCAGCAGGGTTTTCAGGGTGTCCCGGGCGTTGAGGTAGCGCTGCCGGTTTTCCACGTCGTCGCGGGTGAGCAGGGCCTGGGCCACATGGACGCCCAGGGTATCGAACGCCTCTTCGTAGTGGCGCATCAACACCCCTTGTCCGGCAGCGGCGGCGGCCTGTTTTTCCTGCACCGAGACCAGGGGACGATTGAGCTTGAGCAAGGGACGACCCGCCGCCACGGCCCCGGAGGTGACCACCACCACCCGGCGTCCGGTGGCCATGAGCGCGACGATCTCTTTGGCCCGGGCCGCGATCCAGTCGGGCCGCAGACCCTCGCCTCCGCCGGTCAGGAGATTGGAGCCGATCTTGACCACGATGCGCCGGGCCTGGACCACCTCACGCCACTCCCGGTGCAGGCGTTCCATCGGCTCATCGAGCCCAGACGCACTCGACGCCATCCTCGTCTCCATCCTCATCCCGATCGTCTTCCTCCAGCCCGTGACGCTCGCTGTTCCGACCCGCCTTGGTGGGGGCGTCATCGAGGGGGGCGTAATAGCGGTCCGGTTCCCGTTCGACCCGGGCGCTGCGTACCCGCTTGGCGAGGGCATGGATCAACGCCTCGATCCCCTCTCCGGTGACCGCCGAAATCCAGAAGATCTCCTCGACCTCCCCTTTCAGCCGTTTGCGGAATTTCTTGAAAATCTTCTTGCGGGCGTCCAGGTCCAGCAGATCGCATTTGGTCAACACGGCCCAGCGGGGCTTGGCGGCCAGGGCTGGCGAATAGGCGGCCAGTTCCTGTTCGATCATGCGGTAGCGGGCCAAAGGTTTGCCTTCGGCCATGGGGGAGGCGTCCACCAGATGCAGCAGCAGCGGACAGCGCTCGACGTGTTTCAAGAAGGCGCGCCCCAGACCTTTGCCCGCCTCGGCCCCTTCCACCAATCCGGGAATGTCGGCCATGACGAAGCCATCCGAGTCACCGGAGCGTACCACACCCAGATTGGGCACCAGGGTGGTAAACGGATAGTCGGCGATCTTGGGACGGGCGGCGGAAACCTTGGAAAGCAGTGTGGATTTGCCCGCGTTGGGCATGCCGGTCAGCCCCACATCCGCCAGGAGTTTCAATTCCAGCCAGATCCAGCGTTCCACACCGGGTTCACCGGGCTGGAACTGTCGGGGGGCGCGATTGACGGAGGTCTTGAAATGGGTATTGCCCAAGCCACCACGACCGCCAGGAGCGATGACAAATCGTTGATCCGCCTGCCATAAATCGCACAGGATCGAGCCATCGACGTCGTCGCGGGCCACGGTGCCCACGGGCACACGGATTTCCAGGTTGGAGGCCGAAGCGCCGGTACGGCACTTGCCCATGCCGTGGACACCCCGTTTGGCCTTGAAATGTTGCTGATAGCGGAAATCGATCAGGGTATTGAGATGGGGGTCGGCCACGAGGATCACATCCCCGCCGCGACCGCCGTCGCCGCCGTCCGGGCCGCCGAGCGGAACATATTTTTCCCGACGGAAGGAAGCGGAACCGCTGCCACCATCGCCGGAGCGAACGAAAATCTTGACCTCATCCAGAAAGCGCATGCGTCAGCTCGACTTCCTCAGCGGATTCCGGGTTTCGCGTGCGCGCCGGACCCCGTTGAGGAGGATCCGGCGCGTGCGAGCGGATTGATCAGGCGGCCACCACGTGGATATAGCGACGGTTGTTCCGTTCGCCAAAGGCCACGACCCCTTCCACCAGGGCGAACAGGGTGAAGTCGCGTCCCATGCCAACGCCTTCGCCCGGATAGACTTCGGAGCCCCGTTGACGGATGAGGATGTTGCCCGGTATGACTTTCTGCCCGCCGTAGCGTTTGACGCCCAGCCGGCGTCCAATGGAGTCGCGTCCGTTGCGGGTACTACCACCCGCTTTTTTGTGTGCCATGAGTCGTCTCCCGACGTGAACGAAGAACCATGCGCCCGACCGCGGAGGCGGGGCGCGGGTTTAAAAAACAGAAAGGTTGATTACGCCGTGATGCCGGTGACGCGCAGTTCGGTCAACTGCTGCCGATGGCCATGGGCGCGGCGATAATTCTTGCGCCGTTTTTTCTTGAAGACCAAGACCTTTTTGTCCTTGAACTGGCGCAAGATGGTGCCGGTCACTTGGCTGCCGGAGATTTCGTTTCCGGTCTTGAGACTGCCTTCGTCTGCCACGAGCAGCACGTCGGTCAGTTGCACCGATTCACCCTCTTCTCCAGGCAGTTTTTCGACGCGCACGACATCATTGACCGCCACTTTATATTGTTTTCCGCCTGTGCGGACCACTGCATACATGTCAACCACTCCTTATCTCTTTTGGTGCCGTCTGTGTCGCACGCCATCGCTAACGGCCCCGGCTTGTCCGGGGCGATCGGAAACTGTTTATTATCACTCTGGACCAGAAAATGTCAACCCAAAATTCCGCAACAATTCCAGGGTTTCAAAGATGGGCAGGCCCACCACTCCGGAATACGATCCTTCCACCCGCTCGACCAGAAAGGCGCCGACCCCCTGAATCCCATACGCGCCCGCCTTGTCGAGGGGTTCACCGGTGGCGACGTAGGCGCGGATTTCCTTATGCGTCAAATTCTTGAAACGTACCATCGTCTCCACCACCCGCACCCGGCCCACAGGTTCGGCGGCAGAGCAGACCGCGACTCCGGTCATCACCCGATGGTCCCGCCCCCCCAGACGGGCGAGCATCCGGGCCGCCTCTTCGGGTCCGGAGGGTTTTCCAAGGATTTCCAAATCGCACACCACGGCGGTATCCGCCCCCACCACCAGATCCACCCCCGACTCCAAAGCGGCGCGGGCCTTGGTCAGGGCCATGCGGGCCACATAGGCGGCGGGATCCTCGCCCGGATGCACGGATTCATCCACATGGGGCGGCCACACCTCGGGATCGAGTCCGATCTGTCGCAACAGCATCAAGCGTCGTTCCGAGGCCGAGGCCAGACGCAGGCGGGTGCCGGAAAATTGCCACAGATCAAGATTCAAGGTGGAGATATCCTCATTTACCAGATTTTTTGCCAAAAACCGCCTCCTGACCGGTCGAGAACACTTGACGGTTTCCGTCTTGCGATTCTATTGTGTGCAACCAGTTTTCCACCTTTCTGCTAGGTCGGCTGTGCGCAGGTCCGAACCCGGCAAAGATCATTATCGCGCTTGATCCCATGAAAAGCCAGCCATGAAACCGTCATCCCAATCCAATCTGCCGCCGGTCCTGAAACGCCTGGGTGAACTGATCGGACCGGATCTGGAGCGGACCAACGCGATCATCCTGGAACAATTGAACTCCCAGGTGGAGTTGATCCCGAAGATGGGGGCCCACATCATCGAAAGCGGGGGCAAACGTCTCCGTCCGGTGCTGACCCTGTTGACCGCCCGTCTGTTCGGATACGCCGGGGACGACGACGCCCTACTAGCCGCCGTGGTGGAGTTCATCCACACCGCCACCTTGCTGCACGACGACGTGGTGGACAAATCCAACACCCGCCGGGGACGGGCCACCGCCAACTCGGTCTGGGGCAGCAAGGCTCCGGTGCTGGTGGGGGATTATCTGTTTTCCCGTTCGTTTCAGATTCTGGTCGCCCATGGAGACCTGAAAGTATTACGCATCATCGCCGACGCCTGCGCGGTCATCTCCGAAGGCGAGGTGATGCAACTGGTGGCCACCAACGATCTGGCCACCAGCGAAGCCCACTATCTGGAAGTGGTCCAACGCAAAACCGCCACCCTGTTCGCCGCCGCCGCCCAGATCGGAGCCGTGCTCAATCACCGCTCCCCCGCCGAGGAACAAGCCCTGGCCCTCTACGGCATGCTGCTGGGCAAGGCCTATCAGGTGGTGGACGACGCCCTGGACTATTCGGCCACCAACGAGGTGCTGGGCAAAAGCGTAGGCGATGACTTCCAGGATGGCAAGATCACCCTGCCGGTGATCCACGCCTATCGCCACGGCAGCGAAGAGGAACGCCTCTTCTGGTCCGCCTGTCTGGAACGCAGGGAGTTCCCGGAAGGTGCCTTGCGCCGCGCCATTCAACTGGTGCGGGAACGGGGTTCCCTGGATTACGCCATGCAACGGGCCAAAGCCTTCGCCGCCGAAGCCAAAGCCCAACTGGCCGACCTGCCCGATACCCCGGAACGAGAAGCCATGGCCATGCTGGCGGATTTTTCTGTGGAACGCAGCTATTGACTCGGTTGAGTCATCGGTAGTATACTGTCTGGATTGGTTGGTTTATCGGGGTGTGGCTCAGTCTGGTAGAGCACAGCGTTCGGGTCGCTGGGGTCGTGAGTTCGAATCTCGCCACCCCGACCAACACCAATCCCAAAAGGGTCAGGCGAAACATTGCCTGACCCTTTTTTGATGCCAGCAATCAAGCTGTACTGCGACGATCGAGATCAAATCGGGCATCGCGGGGATCAATGGTAGATCTCTCGCCGGTGAACCGATCTTGACGACGAGGACCACCAACCGGTCATCCTCGATGGTATAGATGACACGGTAATCCCCCTCGCGGATCCGCCACAAGTTGGTGGTGCCGGTCAGTTTCCAGGATCCTGGAGGACGGGGATTCGTGGTCAGAACAAAAATCGCTTGCAGAATGCGCCGACGGATCCCGGCTTCCATTCGGTCCAAAGTCTTCTGGACCAATTACAGATCCACGGTGAAGGTCACGAGATCAACTCTTCCCTGGTCAGACCGTATCGCTCCATGGCGTCTTCCAGTGTCAATGCCGGCCCGTGGTGGCGGCCATACACTGCCAAGGCGGATTGGGCATCTTCGATGTCATGTCGCTCCTCCATTTCTTCGAGGTAACGACGCATGGCCTTGATGACACATTCATGAATGGTCTGGCCTGTCTCTTCAGCCATCATTCGAAAGGATTCTTCCAGATCATCCGGAAGCGCTACGGTGGTTTGCATGGTTCATCCTCCCTGACGGGCACGTTGTTTGATGGATACAGGAAGTCCATCCTGATTGCCATAGGATTGCGGCAATCCTATGGCAATCCCATGACATAAGACAAGCGGAAACGTGCAAAAACGTCTTGCAATGATTTAAAGGGTCCTGAGAGAGATGGCCCAACCCTTTTATTTTCAGCCTCTGTCCCTCCCCAAAAAACGCAACCCTTCCCCCACATAAACGCATTGACACCTCCTTGCCGATACCGTTATATACAAATAGTGATAACGCCACACCGACAAGGCAGTCATCCGACCTCCCCCCACGCCAAAAGGAGAACAACCTCATGAAAACCAGCGCACGCAACCAGTTTCCAGGCCGAATCCAGCAGATCACCATCGGGGCGGTCAATGCCGAGGTGATTCTCAATATCGGCGGCGAGGACTCCCTGGCCGCCATCATCACCAAAACCAGTGTGGAGCAGTTGGGACTGGCGCCGGGGGTGGAAGCGTATGCCATGGTGAAGGCCTCCTGGGTGATTCTCACCACCGACGACACCGTGCAAACCAGTGCGCGCAACCGACTGTGCGGCATCGTTTCCCGATGCGTCGAAGGCGCGGTGAACGGTGAAGTGATCCTGGAGCTGCCAGGAGGCCAATCGGTGGTGGCCATCATCACCAATGACAGCATACGCACGTTGGGACTGAAAAACGGCATGCGCGCCTGCGCGCTCATCAAATCATCCCACATCATCCTGGCGGTCCACGATTGAGGAGGTTTCCATCCATGAAAATTCACATCCTGTTGAGTGCGCTCCTGTGGTCCGGTTCCGCGTTGGCCGGGGAGGTCCAGGTGGCGGTGGCGGCCAATTTCACCGCGCCCGCCAAACAGATCGCGGCAGACTTTGAAAAAGAGACCGGACACAAAGCCACCCTCTCTTTTGGGGCGACGGGAAAATTCCATACCCAGATCAAAAACGGCGCCCCCTTCGAGGTGCTGCTGGCCGCCGACACCACGACCCCCGCCAAGTTGGAACAAGAAGGGGACGCGGTGACAGGCAGTCGCTTCACCTATGCCATCGGCCAACTGGTGCTATGGTCGTCGAAACCGGGGGTGGTGGACGACACCGGTTCCGTCCTGAAAACCGGTACTTTCACCCATCTGGCCATCGCGGATCCGAAACTGGCCCCCTACGGCGCCGCAGCCATGGAAACCCTCGCCGCGTTGAAATGTCTGGAATCCGTGCAATCCAAGTTCGTTCAGGCCGAAAATATTGCCCAGGCCCATCAGTTCGTGGCCTCCGGCAACGCGGAACTGGGATTCGTGGCCTTGTCCCAGGTGATGAAAGCGGGCAAAATAACCGATGGTTCCGCCTGGATCGTTCCGGCTCCTCTCCACCAACCGATCCGTCAGGACACGGTGCTGCTCAACAAGGGTAAAACCAACGCCGCCGCCCAGGCCTGGATGGACCATCTCAAAAGCGACAAGGCGAAAACCGTGATCCTCTCCTACGGCTACACACTTTAAGAAAAAATCACAGCCATGCCTGATTCCGCCGATCTGGCTGCCATCCGGCTGACCCTGGAACTGGCCACCGTCACCACGCTGCTGCTGCTGCTGTTGGGCACGCCGTTGGCGTGGTGGCTGGCTCGTACCCGCTCCCACTGGAAAAAAACCGTAGGCGCGGTGGTCGCCCTGCCGTTGGTGCTGCCCCCCACGGTGCTGGGATTTTATCTGCTGATCACCATGGGACCGGATGGTCCGATCGGGCGTTTGACTCAGGCATTGGGGTTGGGATTGTTGCCTTTCACCTTTCCGGGACTGGTGGTGGCCTCGTTTCTTTACTCCCTGCCGTTTGTCGTGCAACCGATCCAAAACGCCTTCGAGACCATGGGCAATCGCCCTCTGGAGGTGGCCGCCACCCTGCGGGCCTCGCCGCTGGACGCCTTTTTCACCGTGGCCATTCCCCTGGCCCGACCCGGATTTCTGAGCGCGGCCATTCTGGGATTCGCCCATACCGTGGGAGAGTTCGGCGTGGTGCTGATGATGGGGGGCAACATTCCCGGCGTGACCCGGGTGGTCTCGGTGCAGATCTATTCCCACGTCGAGGCGATGGAGTACAGCCATGCCCACTGGCTGTCGGGAGGTATGGTGGTCTTTGCCTTTGTGGTGCTGCTGGCGCTCCAGAGCCAACGCCCGGCGCGGCGATCATGACCATCGAGGCGCGCTTTTCCCTCTCCTGGCCCGGTTTTTCGCTGAAAGTTGATCTCCAATGCCCCGGCAAAGGGGTGACCGCACTGTTCGGACGCTCCGGCTCGGGCAAAACCACCCTGCTGCGCGCCATCGCCGGTCTGGAACGGGTGGAAGGGGGACGGCTGGTGGTCAACGGCGAAGTGTGGCAGGAACAACGACTGTTTCTGCCGACCCACCGGCGTCCTTTGGGTTATGTCTTTCAGGAGGCGAGTCTGTTTCCCCATCTTTCCGTGCGGGGCAATCTGGAGTACGGCAGACGTCGCGCCGACGGGGGGGATGGGAGCCATTTCGAGGCCATCATCGCCTTGCTGGGTATCGAAAATTTGCTGGAGCGGGGAGCGGAACGTCTTTCGGGGGGAGAGCGGCAACGGGTCGCCATGGCCCGGGCCCTGCTGACCCGACCCCGCATCCTGTTGATGGATGAACCCCTGGCCGCTTTGGATCAGGAACGCAAAAACGAAATCCTGCCCTACCTGGAACAACTGCACGCCGAACTGGCCATTCCGATGCTTTACGTAAGCCACTCCCCGGACGAAGTGGCCCGGCTCGCGGATCATCTGGTGGTGCTGGAGGCCGGACGGGTGGTGGGGGCAGGACCGTTGACGGAGATGCTCGCCCGGCTGGATCTGCCCATCCGTCTGGGAGAGGATGCGGGGGTGGTGCTGGAGGCGCGGGTGGTGCAGCGGGATCCACAATGGCATCTGGCCCAGGTGGCCTTTCCGGGGGGAACCCTGTGGGTGCGGGACAAGGGTCTACCTGTCGGTCAGGCGGTACGGGTACGCATTCTGGCCCGGGATGTGAGTCTGGCCTTGCACTGTATCACCGGCACCAGCATCATCAACACCGTGTCGGTGGTGGTGACAGGTCTGGGGGAAGACGCCCATCCGGCCCACTGTCTGGTACGCCTCGACGCCAACGGCACTCCGTTGGTGGCGCGGATCACCCGACGTTCCGCCGCCGCCTTGAAACTCGAACCCCACCGCCGGGTATGGGCGCAGATCAAGGGCGTGGCCCTGATCACCTGACCACCCGCTACCGGATCAAACCTTTCCAAACGAGGGACGCATGATCGAACTGCAAGGATCGGTCTGGATGACCATGGACGGCCAGAACATGGGCGGAGCGGGCCGGGTCGAATTGCTGGAGAAAATCGCCGAACTGGGTTCCATCACCCAGGCGGCCAAAGCCATGAAAATGAGCTACAAGGCGGCCTGGGACGCCATTGATCACATGAACAACACCGCAGGCGAGCCTCTGGTGGCGCGCATGGTGGGGGGCAAGGGGGGGGGATCCACCCGATTGACGGCCCGCGGGCTGCAACTGGTGGCCAACTTCAAGGTGATCGTGCAAGAACACCGCCGTTTTGTGGATCAACTCAGTCAACAGGCCCAGGGACTGGCGGAAGATCTGCAACTGATCCGAAAAATGAGCCTCAAGACCAGCGCGCGCAATCAATTTCTGGGCCGGGTTCAATCCATTCAGACTGGCGCGGTCAATGCCGAAGTCAGGCTTGATCTGGGTGGGGGAGTGGAGATCGTCGCCATCATCACCAACGAAAGCGTCACCCGGTTGGCCCTCGCACCCGGCCTGGAGGCCTATGCCCTCATCAAGGCACCCTGGGTGATCCTCACCACCGACGACACCCTCAAGACCAGTGCCCGCAACCGTCTGTGCGGCACGGTGGTTCGGTGTCAGGAGGGGGCGGTCAACGCAGAGGTGATCCTGGAATTGACCGCCGGCAAGACCATTGCGGCCATTGTCACCAACACCAGCATTCAATCCCTGGGCATCCGGGAGGGCATACGCGCCTGCGCCCTGATCAAGGCCTCCCACGTCATTCTGGCGGTGGCCGTCTGACCCGGTGGTTCATTTGGTCGAAAACGCCTTGGCGCCATTCCAATCCGCAGGAGGGGGAGTGCGCAAAAACTCCTGACAGCGTTGCCGATACAAGGTGGCCAGATGATGACCCGGCATCGAGGCCAACAGGCTTTCGCACCCCTCCAGCGCCGTCTGCCAACGCCGTTGCCGATAGTGGTCATGGATCGACAACCAGCGGTGCAACTCCTGCCGCTGCTCGGTGCCCACCCGCACCTCGTCCGGTCCCTCCTCCAGCCCCATCAACTCGAACAGGGTCAAAGGCAGGGAGGCCCCCTTGGGAATCACCCGATCCACAGGACGAAAGACAAAACCGGTTCCGGCCTGTTCCACCACCGCGCCGCTCACCAGGATGCGGGTGCCATAGACCTTGTTCAACCCCTCGATGCGGGAGGCCATGTTCACGGTATCCCCCATGGCGGTGTAGTCCATACGATCCTCGGAGCCGATGTTGCCGATGATGGCGTCTCCAGTATGCAAACCGAAGCGGGTGTACAGGATCGGCTGCCCCTGCCCGCTCCACATGCGGTTGAGACGCTCGTTGGCCACCAGAGCATACAAAGCCCCCAGACAGGCCATGCGGGCATGATCCTCCATGCGCACCGGAGCATTCCAGAAGGCCATGATGCTGTCGCCGATGTACTTGTCGATGGTTCCCCCGTATTCGTGGATGGCCATCCCCAGATGCTTGAAATATTCCGAAACCTTGCGGGTCAGTTGTTCCGGGGGCATGGCTTCGGCCATGGTGGTGAAGTCCGCCACATCGGTGAACATCAGGGTCAAGGCGCGACGTTCCCCTTCCAGCCCCATGGCCTCGCCGGTTTCGATCAGTTGGCGCACCAGGGCCTTGGGGACATACTGTCCGAAGGTGTTCAGGGCCACTTTCATGGCGCCGATGGATTCGGTCAACTGTCGGATCTCCTGCACCGACGAGCGGATCTGCACCGGACCGGACAACTGGAACTTGCGGATCAGTCCGGTTTCCGCCGCCAACTGACGCAGGGCGCGGGTGATGCCCACGGAAATGAACACCACGACGGGAATGGTGACCAACAACGCGAACAACCCAAACAGCAGACTGCGCATGCCGGTTTGGGCGATGGGCCCCAAAAATTCATCCAACGGAACGGTAATGGCGATCCAGGTGCCCTTGGCGTAGCGGGCGGCCACCGGGGTGATCTGACCGATGTACGTCTGGCCCCGCACCTCGAAAATGATGCTGTTTTGCCACTGTCCATCCTGCTGCCGATTTTTCATCAGGGCATCGAGCACCGGATCACCCAGATCCGCCACCGAGGCGATCACCGGCACTTGAGCGCCGGTGACGGGATCCCGTTCCACCCGCACGGATTTGGTTTCGTCGGGATGGGCGATCAGATCCCCGTCGTTGTCGAACAGAATCAATTGACTGGATGGCCGGAAATTCTGCTCCCGCAGGAACAAGGAGATGTGGCTCATGGTCAGATTGACCCCGATCACCCCCTGCCCGTCCCGTCCCTGAAACCGTCTGGAAACGGTGATGCCGGGTTTGTTGGTGACGCTGCCAACATACAGCCGGGAAATTTTCAAAGGGTTCGGATCCTGCTCCGGGATGAAGCCGGGCCGGGTGCGGGGATCGAACCGGCTTTTTTCCACCGGACCCGCGCCGATCTGCTGATCGTCTCCATTCAGGAAGGTCCACTGCTGACGGGCGGGACTCTCCCCGCTGGCCCCCTGAATGGTCAAAATCCCGAAAGCGGTGGCCCCAGGGGCCTGGAGAGAACGCAAGAATTCCGGATAGGCGCTCAGATTGGCCAGTTCCAGAAAATCTCCGCTATCTTGAACGATGTGCAACGAAACGATCTGCGGATGCTGATGCAGAATCTTCAACATCAGATGCAAGGCGGGATGAGGCTGCTCCAGGGAGGGGACAACCTGCATGGAGGGCACGACAGCCAGGATTTCCGCCAAGGCGATCACCGGATCGTAAGTGCCCTGGAACCGCTCCACGATCTTCTGGTTCATCTCGTGGAGCAACTCCCGGGCGGCGGTGGTGGCGGTGGCGGCATTCTCGCTGTAGTTGTACCAAGTCACCAGACCGGAAAATGTGCTCAACACAATCACAAAGATGGTCAACAGACTGACATGAAACGGCAAACCTTTCTCAAAGCGTCGCATGAACCACTCCCGTCAATCCAACCCTGTCAATCCAACCCCGTCAGACATTCCTGGCCATCGCAATCTGCAATTTATACCAATTTTTCACCATATGCCATCTTCCCCTCCAGAAATCGGCACCGGATGGTTGCCCATGGCCCCCCCTGACGCTCCTCAAAGGAACCCATTTCACCTTCTGGCGAATTCTTGACTTGCCCTTGGAGCCGCGCCGCCGTAAGCTGATTTTTTTTAACCGTTCTGCCCACAGGTGACGCCATGAATGACGCCGTGAATTCGTCCATGTCCCGCATCATTTCCATTCAACCGGTCACCCCTCCGGGCGCCGATGAAAAGCCAACCCTCACCCCGGCGGAAGAGTGGAACGAAAACCGCATCGCCATCGATCAACTCAGCCGCCAGGGCCAATGGCCCGAAGTGCTGGAACTCCTCCGACGCCTCACCACCAAACACAAAAACAACGAAATCTACAAGGCGTTGGCCCAACGGGTCTGGGTGGGACTCAAAACCCAGGCTCCATCCATCGAAGTGGTCCAATCCCTGTTTCATCTGCTCAACACCCTGGGTCCGAATCACGAACTGGCCCCGGCGGTATGCGCCCTGGCCCAACTGCTGGCCATCCACCGCACGCCCGACCATCCGGACCAGGCGTTGGCTATCGGTCAGACACAGCAGATGTTCTCCATGGTCTGCGGCGCCCTGAACATCACCGGTGAAGAGGCGTTCCAAAGCTGGATCAAGGCCAAACAGCTCGACGAGCCGGACCTGTTCATCCCCGAGATCATCCGGATGCTGGAAATGATGGTGGGCGATGACTGGTGGATCGATCGGGAGGGGTTGCAAAAAGAGCTGGAACAGGCCCAACAGGCAGCCTGACCCCGAAAAATCTGCGAGCCTATCGTCTGTTGCGCGCCCCTCCATGGATCCGTGCGGTTTTCTCCCTGATGTTGATCCTGCTGATCAACATCACGCTGGCGGATGATACCGAGAAAACCGAAAACGAGACACTCGAATATGAGGCTCAGATATCCGGACTGGAACAACAGCCGGAGATCGAAACCTCTGCGCGCCAAGTTCTGGTCACCTTCCAAAAGCAAAAAGATCCCCCGGTAAGCCGTTTTCTGTTGGCGCGCCGGGTGGAACAGGACAAAAAACGGCTGATGGATCTGCTGAAATCCCGGGGCTATTTCGACGCGGAGGTCCATGGAGAGTTGACCGGTGAAAAGCCCCCCCTGGCGGCCCGCTTCCGGGTGACCCCCAATCCCCGTTATCGCCTGTCCGCCCCCTCCTTGCGCATCGAACCCGCCGCAGCCCGGTTCACCCCGCCGGACTGGAAAAAGCTCAAACTCAACGAAGACGATCCCGCCGAAAGCGCCCGCATGATCCAGGCGGGCAACGAACTGATCCAGGCGGCCCACGAACAGGGATTCCCCAAAGCGAAAATGGCCTCCCGACGGGTGATTCGTGAACCGGAAACACACCGGATCACGGTTCACTATCATCTGGAAACCGGTCCCCGGGTGCAACTGGGGGATGTGGTGCTGAAAGGCAACGACAATGTGGATGGCGCCTTTCTCAAGCGACGGGTGCCTTGGAACCGGGGCATCGTCTATCATCCCAAACGGCTGGAAGAGACCCGACAGGCCTTTTCCGGCACCGGACTGTTCAGCGTGGTACGGCCCAAACTGGCGGAACAGCCCGACGACCGGGGATTGTGGGCCGTGGAAGTGGAACTCAAGGAACGCAAGCACCGCACCTGGAGGGCCGGTGGCGGATTCAGTACCGACCGGGGGGTGGAGGTGAACGGCGGCTGGGAGCATCGCAACTACCACGGCGCCGGGGAACGGTTGCGCACCGAAGCCAAGATCGGCATGACCACCCTGACCCTCTCCGGCACCTTCGAGATTCCGGATTACTCCCAACGGGGGCAGATGCTGAAATTCTCTGGCAAGCTGGACAAGGCCACGGAAGAGGCCTACGAAAACATCTCCCTGGAGCTGGGGGCCGGTCTGGTCCGTCAGGTGTTCGCCCCGGGGGGGGAAGGCTCCCTGACCCTCAATTATCGTCTCTCCCAGGTTCGGGAGTTGAGTACCGACAACGAAAACGCTTACAGCTCCCTCTCCCTGCCCCTGGCCCTGACCCTGGACCGCTCCAACGACCCCCTGGACGCCACCCAGGGATGGCGTTTTTCCACGGAGATCGCCCCCCACATGGCGGTGACCGGCTCCAGCGTCACCTTTTTGCGTTTTATCAACAAGGGAAGCCGCTACTACAGTTGGCCCGACGAACCCCGACTGGTGCTGGCGGCACGGGGGGAAATCGATACCACCCTGGGAGCCAATCAACAGGACATCCCGGTGGACAACCGGTTGTATGCCGGAGGCGGTGCGTCGCTGCGGGGCTATGGTCAGCAGATGGCCGGTCCTCTGGACGCCTCGGGCAAACCTTTGGGAGGACGATCCCTGCTGGCCTTGGGCACGGAAGTTAGATACCGGTTCACGGATACCATCGGGGCCGTGGCGTTTGTCGATGCGGGACGGGCCGACAGCGGGGTGATGCCGGGCAAGGGCTTGGATCTGCTGTATGGCACCGGAGCCGGTGTGCGCTACCAGACTGCGGTTGGTCCTTTGCGCCTGGACGTGGCCACCCCCCTGAACAGACGCGAAGGGGTGGATGCGGCTTGGCAACTCTACATGAGCATCGGTCAGGCCTTCTGACATGAGCGACCCCCCGCCGCCCCCCTCCCCCCCCGCTCCG